>QHSM01000520.1 GCA_003221595.1 Candidatus Rokuibacteriota bacterium
TCACCGGCAGCGTGCCGGTGGTCCACTCGTTCCACGGCAAGGCACCGCTCGCCAGGGCCGCGCCGATGGGCAGCAGGTACGCTGCGGTCAGCACCGGCAGCACGAGGAACATCGCCAAGGGGAAGGCGCGCTCGGGCGCGCGGGTCTCGCCGAGGATCGTGGATGGCGTGTCCCATCCCGAATAGTTCCACATGAGCACGGCGAGCCCGAGGCCCAGTGCCTCGAGCCCCTGGCCGGCCGGCGCCATCGGCGTCCACGGCGCGACCCGCGGGCCCATCAGCGCGGCCACCGTCAACGCCCCGGCCGGCGCGATGGAGACGACCGCCAGCGCCACGGCCGCGTGGCCGGTCGGGCGCACGCCGCAGAGGTTCAGGCCCGTCAGCGCGACGATGAACACGACGACCAGGAGCCAGCGCTCCACCCCGGTCATCTCCGGAATCCAGAAGCGCAGATACTCCACGAACAGCGCCGGGTACACCGCCACGTCGACGAAGCTGTCGATCCAGCTCCACCAGCCGACCAGGAAGGCGCAGTACGGCCCGAAGGCCCGGCGCGTCCACGTGACGTAGCCGCCCTCGTCCGGCATGGCCGACGCGAGCTCGGCCATCGCGAGCGCGACCGGCAGGCTCCAGAAGATCGGCGTGAGCACGAGCAGCGCGAGCGTCACGCCCGGACCGAGTGTGGGGATTGCATCCTCGATCCCGTACGGTCCGCCGCTGACGTTGAAGAACACGATCGCGGCGAGCGGGAAGAGCCCGAGCCCTCGTCGGAGCCCGGTCGTCAGATCACTTCCCCTGCGCGGCGGCGATGAGCCGCGGAAGCTCCGTGAGCCATTCGTCGAGCGGCCGCGCCGCCTCGACCGTGATCTCGAGCTTCCCGCTCGGCAGCCGGCGGACACGTCCGGGCGCGGCGGGACCGAGCGGGATCACCAGCGACTCGCGGTGGAGGCCGAGCGCGTCGGTCACCGCGAAGATCGCGTCGATCTCCTTCATCGTCACCACCTCGAGCATCGACTGCTAGACTAATGGACCGAATGCGCGAAGGCGAGACCCAAAGGAGACCGCCCATGCCGGGCCCAGACGACTCGCTGCTTGCCGGCGTCACCGTCCTCGACTTCACGCGCGTGCTGGCGGGCCCGTACTGCACGCGCCTGCTCTCCGATCTCGGCGCTCGGGTGATCAAGATCGAGCGCCCGGGCGAAGGCGACGACACCCGGCGCGGGCACGCTCAGATGGAAGAGGGGCGCGCCGACCAGGCCACGTATTTCATCCGGATCAACGCCGGCAAGTCGAGCCTGGCGCTCGACCTCTCGCATCCCAAGGCCCGCGAGGTCGTGCTGGACCTCGCGCGCGCCGCCGACGTGGTGGTCGAGAACTTCCTGCCGGGCGTCGTCGCGAAGCTCGGCTGCGACTACGCCGCGCTCTCGGCCGTGAAGCCCGGGCTCGTGTACTGCTCGATCTCCGGCTTCGGCCAGAGCGGCCCGCTCCGCCACCAGCCGGCCTTCCACCACATCGTCAACGCCATGTCGGGGATCATGTACCTGGAGCAGCAGAGCGATCCGGCGCCGCGGCCGGGGTATCTCCAGGCGGCCGACGTGCTCGCCGGCACGCACGCCTTCGGGGCGATCCTGGCCGCGCTATGGCGCCGAGCGCAGACCGGCCGCGGCGCGTATCTCGACGTCTCGATGCTCGAGTGTCTCGTGGGCGCCGAGGACATCAACTACGGCGGCATGCTGAACGCGGGCAACGAATATCCGGGGCCGCGCCCCGGCATGGTCGTTCACGGTATCGGCGGCCGCCACGTCGCGATGCAGACGGTGGGGGCACCGCAGCTCTGGGCCCGGCTCGTGGCGATGATGGGCCGGCCCGAGCTCGAGACGGACGCGCGCTTCGCGACGCCCGCGGGGCGCCGCGAGCACTGGGCCGAGCTGCACGCGATCATTTGCGGGTTCCTCGATCGCTTCAAGACGGTCGAGGAAGCCGTGGCGGCGCTCACCGCGGCACGGGTCCCCGCCGCCACCGTCCTCTCACCCGCGGAGGTCGTCGCGCATCCGCACCTGGCCGAGCGCCAGGCGTTTCCCCTCATCGACCACCCCGGGCGCGGCGCCGTGCGCATCACGGCCGTACCCTTTCACGTCGACCACCGGCCGGTGACGCCCCGCGGCCCGGCGCCCTATCGCGTCGGAGAGCACACGCGCGCGGTCCTGAGCGAGGTGCTCGGTTACTCCAGGGAGCGGATCGAGGAGCTGGGCCGGCTCGGGACGATCGAGATCCCGGCGGCCTCCTAGCCGGCGCCGAGGGCGCGCTCGGCGGCGGCCTCGCCCGATCGCACGCAATCGGCGATCCCGACGCCCCGATACGCGCCGCCGGCCAGCTGCAAGCCCGGGAGCGCCGCGGCGCCCCGCTCGATCGTCTCGATACGCGCACCGTGACCGACGTGATATTGCGGCATCGCCTTGGGCCAGCGCACGACCCGCGTGAGGACGGGCTCGGCGGTGACGCCGAGCGCCTGGCGGAGCTCGTCTCGTGTCGTCGCGACCAGCGCGCCGTCGTCGGACTGGAGAATGCCCTCGTTCAGCGCCCCGCCCACGAAGCACCGGAGCAGCAGGAAGCCCTCGGGCGCGCGGCCCGGATACTTCACGCTCGAGAACGTGCACGCCAGCAGGGCGCGGCGCTCCGCGCGCGGGACGACGAAGCCGAACGCGTCGAGCGGACCCGGCACGTCCGCGCGGCGATAGCCGAGCGTCACCGTCGCCGAGGACGCGTAGGGGATCTCGCCGAGCAGCGTCGCGAGCCCCGGATCGACGTAGCGCAGCAGGCGGCCGGCGGCATACGACTCGGCCGCGACGATAACCTGGTCGGCCTCCACCGCGGGCCCCAGGCCGCCGAGGAGACGCCAGCCGCGACCGTGGCGCTCGACTCCGTCCACGCGGTGCTTGATCTGCACCGCGCCCGTCGGCAGACGTGACGCCAGCGTGGAGACCAGCTCCTCCATACCGTTCGCGAAGGTCACGAAGAGGCTCCAGCGCGCTCCGCTCGTCCCGACCATCGGCGCCCTGCGGCTGCCCCGCCAGAGTCCCAGGATGATCGACCGCTCGCGCCGCTCGAGCTCGCCGAAGCGCGGCATCGTCGCGGCCAGCGAGAGATCGTCGGGATCGGCCGTGTAGATTCCGGCGACCAGCGGCTGGGCGACCCGCTCGAGCGCTTCGCGACCGAGCCGGCGCCGCACGAACGCGCCGAGACTCTCGTCGTCACACACGCCCCGCGGCAGGGCGAGGTCGAGGGCCATGCGGAGCTTGCCCCGCCACGAGAAAAGACCGGACCTCACGAACGGCCCGAGCTTCGTCGGCGCCAGAAGCTGGAACCCGTCGGGCAGCGGGTGCAGGCGCCCGGCGCGCCACACGAACACCTTCCTGAACCGGTCGTCGGTGCGGACGAGCCGATCCTCGACGCCGAGACGCCGGCAGAGCTCGAGCGCCCACGGCTTCTCGGACAGGAAGGAATCGGGGCCCGCCTCGACCAGGAACCCGCCGGCGCGCTCGGTGGCGATGGTGCCGCCGAGCCGGTCGCGCGCCTCGAGGAGCGTGAGATCGAGCTCGATGGCGCGCTCGCGCGCGAGCTCGACCGCGCGGTACGCCGCCGCGAGCCCGGTGATGCCTCCGCCGACGACGACGAGCCTCAGCGGCGCCATGTCAGCTCGCGGCGCCTCCGGCCGCGCCGCGAGCCAGGTCGGCCAGCATCGCGATGAACTCGGGATGATCGTTCACCGCCGCCGCGCGGTGAAATCCGATCCCCGCGGCTTCGGCCACTCGCCGCGCCTCGACGTCGAGGTCGTACAGCACCTCGACGTGGTCGCAGACGAAGCCGATCGGCACCACGACGACGTGACGCTCGCGGTCGGCCGCCAGGCGGCGGAGCGCCGCCGTGATGTCCGGCTCGAGCCACGGCTCGCGCGGGCTGCCGCTTCGGCTCTGATAGGCGACCGACCACCGCGCGTGGCCCAGTCGTCTGGCCACCGCGCGGGCCGCCGCGGTCAGGTCCGACACGTACGGCGAGGCCTCGGCCATCGCGAGGGGAACGCTGTGCGCCGTGAACACCATTGGCGTCGACGCCCGCGCGTCCTGGGGAATCTCCGCGAGCGCCGCCCCGGCGCGGTCGGCGACGGCCGCGACGAAGCGCGGCGCCTCGAACCAGGCAGGCGCGAAGCCGACCTCGGGCGCGCTCGCGACGCGCGCCCGGGCCTCGGCGACGTCTTGCATGTAGCGCTCCCACGAGGCCTCCGTGCGAAGCGGCGACAGGATGATGGCGAGCGCGCGCCGCGCGCCCTTGTCCGCCATCTCCGCCAGCGTCTCGTGCAGGAACGGATGCCAGTTCCGCATGCCGACGAACACGGGCAAGGCCGGCCCGACGCGGGCCAGCGCCTGCTCGAGCCCCCTGGCCTGCGCGAACGTCAGCTCCGCGAGCGGCGAGCGACTGCCCGGCATCTGCTCGTAGTGGTGGGCGACCTCGTCCAGCCGCCCGGCGGGAATGTTCCGCCCGCGCGTGACGATCTCCAGGAAGGGCCGGATCTCGTGGGCGGCCGTCGGGCCGCCGAAGGCGACCAGCAGCACCGAGTCGACGCCCCTCATCGGCGATCGGACAGCTCGTGAACGATCTCGATCAGCGCGCGGGCGTGCTCGACCGGTGTTTGCGGCAGGATCCCGTGACCGAGGTTGAAGATGTGGCCCGGCCGGCCGCCGGCGCGGCCGAGGATGTCCTTCACGCGCGCGCGGATGTAGGCGGGCTTCGCCAGGAGCACCACCGGGTCCAGATTGCCCTGCACGGCGACGTCGTGGCCGACGGCCGCCCAGCCCGCGTCGAGATCGACGCGCCAGTCGAGACCGATCACGTCGCCGCCCGCCGCGCGCATCGACGGCAGGAGCGACGCCGTGCCCGTGCCGAAATGAATGACCGGCGTGCCCGGCGCGAGCGCCCGGATGAGCGCTCGCGTGTACGGCAGCACGAACGTGCGGTAATCGTCCGGCGCCAGCACGCCGACCCAGGAGTCGAAGATCTGCACGGCCTCGGCGCCCGCGGCGATCTGGCCGTTGAGATACCGCGCGGTCGCGTCGACGAGGATGCCCATGAGCCGGCTCCAGCCCTCGGGCTCCTCGTACATGAGGCGCTTGGTGTGAAGATAGTCGCGCGACGGCCCGCCCTCGACGACGTACGACGCGACGGTGAACGGCGCGCCCGCGAAGCCGATGAGCGGCACCTTGCCGCCGAGCGCCTGCTTGACGCGGCGCACGGTCTCGAACACGAACGGCACCGCCGCCTCGACGTCGACGCGGGGAAGCCGCGCGACGGCCGCCTCGTCGCGGACGGGCCGATGGATCAGCGGCCCTTCGCCCTTCGCGAACTCGAGCCCGACGCCGAGCGGCTCGACGATCAGCAGGATGTCGGCGAAGAGGATCGCCGCGTC
>QHSM01000521.1 GCA_003221595.1 Candidatus Rokuibacteriota bacterium
TGATCGGGACTGACCATTCCTTGAGCGCGGCGGGGATGACGGGGTTGGGCGCGCCTTTCCCTTGCGCCAGCGGATTGCGCTCGAGGATCTCGCGCCAGTTGTCAGCCATGGCTATCGCCCGGCGAACCCGCACATCCTTGAGCGGATCCTGGTCGAGCTTCATGGCGGTGATCCTGCCGGAGGGCACGAGGAATTCGCGGGTTTGCAGCGGCAGCCACCAGTGGCCGAGACGCTTCTTGGCAGCGGCCACGTCGCCCCGGCGGATCGTCATGCCGTACTCCGGGCCGAAGTCTAACTTTCCCGCCAGGAACGCGGCGAAGGCCGCGTTCGGATCGGGGTTGATCGTGAGCTCCACCGAGTCCACGTACGGCAGGTTGGGATAGAAGCAGTTCGGGTTGCGGATAAAGCTGAGCCTGGCGCCCGACTCGTAGCGCTCCAGCATCCACGGGCCGGTGCCGACAACCGATTCCCATTTCTTGAGGTCACCGTACTTTTCGACGCACTCCCTGGCGATGATCCAGGTCGACGTGGAGGCCAGGTGGTCGACGAACCAGGCATTGGGTTCCTTGAGCGTGAACTTCACCGTGTACTTGTCGAGGGCCTCTACCTTGTCGACCATCTCCAGGACCGTCCGGTTCGGGTTGCCCTTCGTCGCCAGAAAGCGGTCGTACGTATACTTCACGTCGTCGGCGGTCAGCTCGCGCCCGTTGACCGGCGGCTTGGGCTGCCATCGGACGCCCTGCCTCAGTCTGAAGACGTAGGCGGTATCCCCGACACGGTCCCAGGATTGCGCGAGGTCGCTGTCGAGGGGTTGTGTGCCCGGCACGATGCTCGAGCCGGGCTTGATCATGACCAGTCGGCTATACGCGAACGATAGCGGCACCATCGTCGAGTTGGCGCCCGTCTGGTGGGGATCGAAGTGAGCGGGCGCCTGCCCGATGCGTATGCGGAAGGTGCCGCCGCGATCTGGCTGCTTGGCTTTCGCCGGAGGCGGGTCTCCGTCCGCGAGACTTTCACCGTGCCGGA
Source organism: Candidatus Rokuibacteriota bacterium (assembly GCA_003221595.1). GTDB lineage: Bacteria > Methylomirabilota > Methylomirabilia > Rokubacteriales > CSP1-6 > AR31. Next base: position 1,027 of record QHSM01000521.1, read on the forward strand.
GACCGAGGGCGCTCGCCGCAGCTATGGAGCCGCCGAGCTTGAGGACGTCGCGACGGGATACGGGCGGCATCAGGCGTGACTCCATCAGCGGTCCTCCCTCGTCCAGGCCACGACTTCCGGACTTCCGGAGAAACAACATAGTGGGCGGAGCCTGAAGATTGCATGAAGCGAAGCTGAACCGCGTGCGTCACATGAATTTTTGTTCAGGTTGTGCCGGAAGCCCTGAGGTTCGCTACGATAGGCCGCGATGCGCGTTCTGCTGATCGAGGACGACCGTAAGGCCGCCAAGCTCCTCGCCAAGGGGCTCCAGGAGGAAGGCTTCGTGGTCGACGTCGCGCCGACCGGCGAGCTGGGCGAAGAGCATGCCGGGGTGAACGAGTACGACGTGATCGTGCTCGACTGGCTCTTGCCGGGGAAGGACGGGATCGCCGTGTGCCGTTCGCTCCGGGCGCGTGATCTCTCGACCCCGATCCTGATGCTGACCGCGCGGGATAGTCTCGCCGACCGGGTCAGCGGACTCAGCACGGGAGCCGACGACTACCTCACCAAGCCGTTCGCCTTCGCCGAGCTCCTGGCGCGGATCAGGGCCCTGCTCCGCCGGTCGCGCACCGCACGGCCGGCCGTGCTCCGCGTCGCTGATCTGACCCTCGACCCCGCGAGCCGCCGCGTGACCCGTGCCGGCGCCTCGGTCGAGCTGACCTCGAAGGAATTTGCGATCCTCGAGGTGCTGATGCGAAGCGCCGGCGAGATCGTGAGCCGAACGCGTCTCATCGAGCGCGTGTGGGACGAGGCATCGGAGATTCTCGACAATCTCGTCGACGTGCACCTGAGCCATCTCCGAAAGAAGATCGACCGCGGCGAGAGCTCGACGCTGATCCACACCGTTCGTGGTTTTGGCTACCGGTTGGGCCCGTTCCAGTCGCCCGACGCATGAGGCCCCTCAGCTTCAAGACCCGCCTCTGGCTGGGGCACGTGGCGGTGCTCGCGGTCATGCTGGCGCTTGCGGCGCTCGGCGCGGACTGGGCCCTCCGTCGAGCGGTTCTCGGGAATGTCATCGACGACGCGATCCTCTGGCTCGCTTCGACGGAAGCGGCCGCGCTCCAGGCGGCTCCCGCCAAGCCCGTCCGCGTCCACGACATCGCGCCGGGAGCGGACCAGCCGTCGTTCGTGCGGCTCGACAAGCTCGTGCAGATCACGGACCTGGACGGTCATGTCCTCGCGCGCAGCGCGACGCTCGGCACGTCTCGCCTGCCGACGCCGCCGGGCCTCCTCACGCGCCTGCGCGCCGGCGAGACGGTGTTTGGAACCGTCACCGACTTTGCCGAGGAGCCGATCCGGATGGTGTCGCTGCCGGTGGAGGTCGGCCAGGCGCGTTACGCCATCCAGGTGGCCATGTCTCTGGACGACGCGTACGCCGTGACGCGGGCCGGACGGTGGCTCTTCCTCAGCATGTCCGTCATCATCCTGGTCGGGATCGGCGTGACCAGCGCGCTGCTGGCGCGCAAAGCCCTTGGCCCGATCGACCAGATGGTGAGGCGCGCTCGCCAAATCGGCGAAGCGAACCTCTCCGATCGCCTGCCGCATCCGGGGACGGCCGACGAGATCGGCCGGCTCGTCGAGACGCTGAACGAGATGCTCGGGCGGCTCGACCGAAGCTTCGACGCCCAGCGGCGGTTCACCGCCGACGCCTCGCACGAGCTTCGCTCGCCGCTCTCTCGCTTGCGGGCGGAGCTCGAGGTGACGCTTCGCCGCCCGCGCACGGCCGAGGAGTACGGGGAGACGCTACACTCCTGTCTCGACGAGGTCGAGCGCCTCCAGGCGCTGACCGACGAGCTGCTCAGGCTCGCGCGCATCGATGCCCGCGAGGAGCCCGAGCTTCCCCAAGCCATTCCGGTGCGGGAAATCGTGCAGGCCGCTCTCGACGTCGTCCGGCCGGAAGCCGAGAGCCGGAGCGTCGCGCTCGAGGTGAGCCTGCCGGGCGAGGTCCTGGTCAATGCCGCCCCGGGCGCCGCGAAGCTCGCGCTCGCCAACATCCTCCAGAACGCCGTGAAGTTCTCGCCGGCGGGTGGTCTGGTCAGGACCGTCGTCACCGTGGCCCCGGGCGAGGCGGTCGTGGCCGTCTCCGATACCGGACCCGGAGTGGCGCCCGAAGAGCTGTCGCGGCTCTTCCAGCGCTTCTACCGCGGCCACGCGGCCCGTTCGACCGACGCCTCGGGCGTCGGGCTCGGTCTGGCCATCGCCCGAGCCCTCGTCGAGCGCCAGGGTGGTCGGATCGCGGTGGAGACGGCCACGGAGAAGGGAGCCACGTTCAGCGTCCATCTACGCCGCGCCTGACCTGCCGCTGGCGCTGTTCGCGCTCCCGGCGATCTACGCGCTGGCGCACTCGCTCCCGGGCCGCCGAGCGAGCTGACGCGGCCCCCGCGCCCCGTCAGCGGTTCAGGAACTTCCTGACGCTCGCGGCGATCCCGGCCGGATCGAGGCCGTGCTTGGCGTAGAGGCCCTTGGCGTCACCGGATTCGCCGAACCCCTGGACGCCGAGACGCTTCACCGGGGTCGGCAGCACCTCGCCCAGCGCCTCGGCGACAGCGCCGCCGAGCCCGCCCGCGATCGAGTGATCCTCGGCCGTCACGACGTGGCCCGTCTTACCGGCTGAGCGCAGCAGGAGCTCCTCGTCGAGCGGCTTGATGCAGGCGGCGTTGATGACCTCGGCGGAGATCCCGTCGGCCTCCAGGAGCTTGGCCGCCTCGAGGCAGTTGAACAGGGGACCGCCCGAGCCGACGAGCGTCACGTGGTGACCCGGACGCAGCAGAAGCCAGCGGCCGTACCGGAAGCGATAGTCGGGCGGGCACACCGGCTCGAGATTCTGGCGGGTGAGCCTCAGATAGAGCGGACCCGCGTGCTCGACCGCGTAGGCGATGACCTGCTTGGTCTCGAGCTCGTCGGCCGGCTGGATGATGCCGATGTTGGGGAGCGCGCGGATGCAGGCGACGTCCTCGACACCCATCTGGCTGTAGCCGTCCTCGCCGATCGCGATGCCGGAGTGGGTGCCGACGATCTTCACGTTGGCGTTGGTGTAGGCCACCGAGATGCGGATCGTCTCGAAGCGGCCCACCACGAAGCACGCGAACGAGCAGGCGAAGGGGATCCGGCCGGTGAGCGCGAGCCCGGCGCCGACGCCGAGCATGTTCGACTCGGCGATGCCCAGGTTGAACGCGCGGCCCGGATACTTCTTGGCGAAGTTCACGGTCATGGTCGACTTCGACAGGTCGGCGTCGAGGGTGACGATCCGCTCGTCCCGCGCGCCGAGGTCGAGGAGCGCCTCGCCGAACGCCGCGCGGCTGGCCTTGGCCGGCATCACTTCTTCTCCAGCAGGGAGAGCTCGTCCACGATTGCCCGTGTCGCGGCATCGGTCTTCAGGTAGTCCTCCCAGGCGCCGGCGGCAACGCCGAGCACCTCGCGAATGGCGGCGATCGCCTCGGCCGGCTTGGGCGCCTTGCCGTGCCACTCCGGATCGTTCTCCATGAAGGACACGCCCTTGCCCTTCACGGTGTGCGCCACCACGAAGGTCGGCTTGCCCCGCGTGGCCTCCGCCTGGTCGAGCGCCTTCGCGATCTGGCCGATGTCGTGGCCGTCGATCTCGATCACCGGCCAGCCGAAGGCCTGCCACTTCGTGATGACCGGCTCGATGTCGAGCACCTTCTTCACGAAGTTGTCGAGCTGGATCTGGTTCCCGTCGAGAAAGACCACGAGGTTGTCGAGGGCGTGGTCCGGCTGGCCGAGCTTCGGCGCCGACATCGCGGCCTCCCACACCTGGCCTTCCTGGATCTCGCCGTCGCCCAGGATGCAGTAGACCCGCGCGGCGGAGCCGGCCAGCTTGAGCCCGAGCGCCAGACCGAGCGAGATCGACAGCCCCTGGCCGAGCGAGCCGGTCGCGGCTTCGATGCCGGGCAGCGCGGTCCGATCGGGATGCCCCTGGAGCGGCGAGCCGAGCTTGCGAAGCGTGATGAGCGACTTCTCCGGGAAATAGCCGGCCTTCGCCAGCACGGTGTAGAGCGCGGGGACCGCGTGACCCTTCGAGAGCACGACGCGGTCCCGGTCCGCCCAGTCCGGACGCCGGGGATCGTGCCGGAGGCGTCCGAAGAAGAGCGTGACGAGGATGTCGATCACCGAGAGCGAGCCGCCGGGATGCCCGGAGCCCGCGTGGGCGAGCATGCGGAGGATCTGAACACGACACTCGCGCGCGATCGACTCGAGACGTACTTCAGCCATCAGTCGAGCTCCTCCATGAATCCCGCGATTTCGTCGACTCGCACGCCGGTGACGGCGACCTCGGGCGCGTACACGACCTCGTCCGCGGCCCAGACGATCGTGCCCCTCACGTCCCGGGTGATGCCGGCGATGTTGTTCAGGAACGTAGCGATGTTGTCGTTGATCCGGACCGCGTTGGCCTTGAGCGGCGCCGCGATCCGCCCGTCGCGGATGATATAGGAGTCGGCCACGACGGTACAGGTGAAATCACCGGCGCGCAGCCCGTTGATGGGGTACGTGTACCAGATGCGGCCGACGTAGAGCCCGTTGCCCACCCGGCGCAGCAGCTCCTCGAGCGT
>QHSM01000810.1:0-1508 GCA_003221595.1 Candidatus Rokuibacteriota bacterium
GCGGGTCGCCCGCGTATTCGGGGAGCACGTGGTCGCCATTCACCACGATCTCCCCCACCTGTCCCGCGGCCACCTCCCACTCCCTCCATCCAGCGGGGCCGAGCGCGATCGGTTCGTCCCACGGACGGACCAGACGCATGCGGATGCTTGCGACCGGCGCTCCGACGCACAGCCCATCGCCCCCGCGCTCGACCCCTGCGAGGAGGTCGCGCCCCTCGATCCCGGAGATCGGCTCGGCCTCGGTGCTGCCGTAGACGACGTGAACGTCACCCGTCACCGTTTCGAGCAGCAGCCGCGCGAGCGGCGGCAGCACCGGAGCCCCGCCCGTGAACAGCGCTCGGAAGGGTAGCGTCCGGCGCCCGGCCCGGCACCAGGCCGCCAGCCGTTCATAGAAGGCCGGCGAGCCGCTGGTCGTGCTGACCCGCTCCGCCTCGATCTGGCCCATGATCGTGGCGGGATCGATATCGGCCGGGCGGCGCGGATCGAAGTCCGGAAGCACCGTCGTGCAGCCGACCGCGAGATTGTTGAGCACGAACACCGGCAGCGTGGGGAGGTCGATGTCCTCCGGGCGAAGTCGCAGGTGACCCTGCAACGCCAGGTGCTGTGCCCAGAGAAAGCCATGGCTTCGCACCGCAGCCTTGGGCGTCCCGGTGCTCCCGGTGGTGAAGGTGACGAGCGCCGCCGCATCGCGGTCCACCGTTTCGGGCTCGCGCGCCGCGCCCGGCTCGGCGATCCGGGCCAGCGGCCACGGGCCGCCCACCACGATCGCGCGCGGGATCGCCCGCAGGGCCGGGCTGGCGACGCGGAGCAGGTGGGCGCGCGGCGAGCCGATGAACGCGCGCGGCCGTGCGGCGCGGACCGCCTGGTCCAAGCGCGAGCGCCCGGCCCAGGCATCCACGAACACGGCGCAGGCACCGAGGTGGTGGACGGCGAGCAACACGACGTAGAGTTCGATCGACATCGGAACGAACAACAGCACGGAATCCCCCGACGCGATCCCGCGTGCGCGGAGCCCGGCGGCTACCGCGGCCACGTCACGTGCCAGCGCATCGAACGTCAGGCGCCGCCTCCGCCCCGACCGCCAGGAGATGATCGCGTCGCGGGCGGGGTGCCGCCGGGCGACCGCGATCATGCGCGCGGCAAGGTTGGGGTTGGGCATCCCGGGGTCCGCGGACGGGCCCGCATGTTCCGTCACGGCGTCCATTCCCAGAGCGCGTAGCGGCGGAACACGCGGCCGCCGTGCCGGCTCGACATTGAGGTCGAGGCGTTGGCCACGTGCATGAGCGCGTGGATCATCTCGCGATGGCCGCGGCGCCGCGCCGCCGCGCGGATGCGGTCCAGCATATGGTTCGCGAGCCCATGGCCGCGAGCGCGCGGCGCAACCGCCACCGTCTTGGCGATCAGGCGCGTGGAGATCCCATTGTCCGTCGCCGGCGGATCGGCGAACGCGAACAGGTAGCCGCATGGGTGTCCGTCGCGGTCCATCGCCACCTGCACGAACTCAGGAT
>QHSM01000810.1:1614-3362 GCA_003221595.1 Candidatus Rokuibacteriota bacterium
GCCGCCAGGTCATCCAGCCGGCTCTCGTAGCGTGCCGCGACCCGAAAGCCCGCGGCCTCGAAGTGCTCGGGGTAGTCGAACGGGTTGCGGGGCTCGGCCGCGAAGAACGGCGGCTCGAACACAGGATCGCCGGGGCGCGCCGGAAGCGCGAGGCGATAGCGCGCCCAGGTGCTGCCGTTCATGGGCCCTAGCACACGCGCGACCTCGATGCCGCCAGCCTCGCGGCAGGCGGCCCTGAGCAGCGCCACGCCCGCGTCGCGGTCGAGAGCTTCGTAGTGGCCGACGATCCCGTTCCGCCCGGGCGCCCCGGTCAGGTCCTCGCGCGCCTGAATCGAGAGGCGCGCCACCGGTCGGCCGGACATGCGGGCCACGAGGCACAGGACGCCCGCCGGCAGGGGCTCCACCGGCAGATTGGGGATCCCTCGCACCGCCTCAAAAGCAGGTGGCGTCGAGCCATTCGAGACGAAGCGCTCGACCACCAGGCGCGCCTCAGCCATGGCCCACCACCGTGCCGGCCGTGAATGGGAACGTCACGGCCGCCGCCACCGCGACGCATAGCGCCTGGAGTCTCAGGTCCTTCACGCCCGCCGGATGCGGTCGCAGCCACCGGCGTCCCACGAGGTAGAGCGGGAGCGAGAGCAGGCACATCGTCGCCGTGGCGACGAGCGGTGCGTGGCCAAGCCCCGAAGGCCCCACGCCGAGGGAGAGCGGCGCCACCACGATCCACGCGATCACGACGGCGAGTCCTGCCACGGCGGGGGGGCTCATGCGGAACCGACGCCGGCGCAGCGCGCGGTAACCCACGATCGCGAGAGTTGCGGCGAACGAGCCCACGAACGGGACAAAGAAAGGGTGCCCTTTGCCCAGCGGATGACCGGGCTCGGCCAGGGTGGCGAAACTGTTGTCGAGGAACAGAAGCGCCATCGAGACGATGCTCACGTAGAACACCTCGTGCACTGCTGAAGGCGGCGTAGAGGACGAGGTGCGCAGCGACTCCGCCGGCCAGGGTGAGGAAGCGCACGCGCCACGCGAGCAGCAGCATCCCGGCGAGCAGGCCGAGCTGCACCAGCAGCTGCACCGCGATCCGATCGGCGGTCGACGGCGTGAGCTTGACCAGGAGGTAGTAGGTCGCGAGCGGCACGACCAGGTTGTCGTTGCCACGCATGCTGATTGCCTCGAACGACGTCACCAGCAGCGCGAGCTGGGCCGCGATCAGCAGGCTCGCAGCGCGGTCGATCCCGGTGCCGAGCAGCAACGGGACGTGCACGCACAGGAAGGTCACCAGCATGAACGCGGCCGAACCCTCGATGCTCCTGCGATCGGACGCCACGGTGTATGAATGCCGCCCGTACGCGGCCCCGAGCAACGCCGCCGCGGTGTCCGAGAACACCAGCACCGACAGCGCGATCAAGTAGAACACCGGCTGATGTCGCGCGACGACGAACAGGAGATAGACGCTGATCGGGAAGTAGAGCTCGCCCACCGAGCGGCGGTCGACGCCGGTGACGCTGCCGAGACGCCTGAGCTTCTTTCCGAGCGCCAGCATCGCGAAGCTGGCGAGGCCGAGGCCCAACACCGTCCAATGCGTGGAGAACAGCCAGGGGAAGATCGCGGCCGCCGCGCCGCCCAGGACGTGGACGAGCTTCCGCGTCCACTCGACCGGAACGCGGAAAAGTCGCTTCACGGCTTCGGCCGAGGCCAACAGCACGAGGAAGCTCACCGCCACCAGCGCGGCGCGCGTCACCTCG
>QHSM01000811.1 GCA_003221595.1 Candidatus Rokuibacteriota bacterium
TCATTGCGGGGAGTGTCGTCTTGGCGGGTTACAGGACGATGACGCTCACGTAAATCTTGGGTGACGGACCAGGGGCTTCGAGCCGACGACGGAAGACCGGAGCTCTTCGCACCGCGCGAAGGCCATGATGATCAGGTCGGCGGTTGCCAGGTTCGTCGCGAGTGCTACGTTGTGCACGTTGCACACTCGGAGCAGCGCGCGGATGTCGGGCTCGTGCGGCTGTGCGCTCAAAGGATCCACGAAGAAGAAGACTGCATCGACCTCCCGCGTCGCGACGCGCGCAGCGATCTGTGTGTCGCCTCCCTCCGGGCCCGAAAGAAGTTCCTCCACTGGCAGCCCGATCTTCCTCTCGAGCAGGCGCGCGGTGTGACGCGTAGCGGTCAGGGAAAAGCCCGCTAGCGTGTCACGGTTGAAGGTCGCCCACGCGACGAGATCGACCTTCTTGTTGTCGTGCGCGATTAGCGCCAGCCGCCTGGGGGGCTCAGCGACTTTTCCCGGTCCGGCGCAATCGAGAAACTCAGACATCGCCATCCTCCTTGTACGCGAGATGGGTTCGGGGACTTCGCATAGTGGAGAGTATGGAGGCCTTTCGTTGCAGCATCACGACGACACCATGAAGAACTTGCGAGAGGCTTGTTCGGCGAGGGAGCTAGGCGATCGGCAGCGTGACGTGCACGGTCGTTCCGCGCCCGGGCTCGCTCTCGATGCGGAGCTGGCCGCCGTGCGCGAACACGAGGTGCTTCACGATGGCGAGCCCGAGGCCGGTCCCGCCGAGCTCGCGTGACCGGGCCTTGTCGACCCGATAGAAGCGCTCGGTGATTCTGGGCAAGTCGATCGGCGGAATTCCGATACCGGTGTCCGTCACGTCGATCTCGACCTGTCCCTCGGCCGCGGTGCGGGCCTGGACCGTGACGCGGCCGCCCTCCGGCGTGTACTTGACGGCATTGTCGACGAGATTCAACACGACCTGCACGAGCCGATCACGATCGGCCAGCATCGAGGGCAGGTCCGGCGACAGGCGGCTGCTCAGGCCGACCCGTCCACCCGTCGCCTTCGGTCCCATGATCGCCAGCACGGTGTCGACGACCTCGTCGAGCCGCGTCGGGGCCAGCTTGAGTGCCACCCGGCCCAGCTCGATGTTCGAGAGGTCGGTCAGGTCGTTGAGGAGCCGGCCGAGGCGCTCGGTGTGCCGGAAGACGATCTCCAGGAATCGTCGCGCGTTCTGACGCTCCTCGAGCGCGCCGGACAGAAGGGTCTCGAGGTAGCCCTGGATGGCCGTCAGCGGAGTGCGCAGCTCGTGCGACACGTTGGCGACGAACTCCGTGCGCACCTGCTCGAGCCGGCGCAGCTCGGTGACGTCGTGCAGCACCATGACGACTCCGACCTCGTCGGCGCCGAGGCGAAGCGGCACCGCATTGACCTGGACGCGCCGCTCGACCGGGCTCGCGAGGCGAAGCTCGCGATGGGCCACACTGCCCTCCCCGGCCGCTCGGCTCTCGCGGAAAACCTCGTGCAGATCGGTGTTGCGGATCACCTCGAGGAATGGCGTCCGCTCGCCCCGCGTCGCGTCGAGGCCGAACATCGACCGCGCGCGCTCGTTCATCGTTGAGCGCGCGTCCGAGCGCGCCGATCTCGTCAGGGGAGCGGATCGGCGCCCGCACCGTGAAATCACCCTCGCTCATCCGGCGCGCGATCGATTGCATCTGGACGACCGGCTTGGTCACGCGGCGCGCCACGAAGAGGCCGATCCCGCAGGCCACCACGAGCGCGACGAAGCCACCGGCCAGCATGACCCGATGAATCTCGGCATACGACGACGTGACCGCCGTCAGCGGCAGAGCCACCCGCATGACGCCGACTGCGCGGCCGCCGTCGACGATGGGCACCGCCACGTAGAGCAGCGACACGCCGATCGTCGCGCTGGTCCGGCGGTGGCGCCCGACCCGGCCGGCCAGCGCCGCGCGCACCTCGGGCCGTGCCGCGTGGTTCTCGACCCGGGACAAGTCCTCGACCGCCACCTCGGAATCGCCCAGCACGCGCCCGTCGGCGGCGATCACGCTGATGCGCGCGCCGGTCGGGCGCGCCGCGCGCAGGGCGAACGCGCGCACATCGTCCGCAGACGCATGGCGCACGATGAGGGCTAGGGCTTCGTCGTGGAGCAGGCGGGCGATGCTGGTGAGCCGCGCCTCCAGGGTCTCCACCGCGAACGCCTCGAGGGCGCGGGTGAGGTAGAGCCCGGCGGCGACGGTCGTGAGGGCGACGAAGCCGACGAGCGTCAGCGTCAGCTTCCGGGCGATGCTCCGCCGGAGGAAGTGAATCCACGCGCGGATCATGCCGGGTCCACCTCGAACCGGTAGCCCACCGACTTGATCGTCGCGATCCGGCTCCCGGCGTCGCCGAGCTTCGCGCGCAGGCGCCGCACGTGCACGTCGACGGTGCGCGACTCGATCTCGTCCGCGCGAGCATAGCCCCACACGTGGTTCAGGAGGTATTCGCGGGACAGCACGCGCCCGGCCGCCTCGAGGAGCGCCTGCAGAAGGTCGAACTCCTTGGGCGTGAGCTGGAGCGCCCGACCGCCGAGCGTCACCCGGTGGCGCTCCGGGTCCAGCGTGACGGGCCCCACCGCGAGCACCCGGGGCGGGTGGTCCGGGCGCGAGCGCCGGAGGACGGCGCGTACGCGCGCGACCAGCTCCTTGGGCGAGAAGGGCTTGGCCACGTAGTCGTCGGCGCCGACCTCGAGCCCGACCACCCGATCGACCTCGTCGGACTTGGCGGTCAGCATGATGATGGGCACGCTCGCGGTGCTCGCGTCGCTCCGAAGGCGTCGGCACACTTCGAGACCGTCGATCCCGGGCAGCATGAGATCGAGCACGACCAGGTCCGG
>QHSM01000522.1 GCA_003221595.1 Candidatus Rokuibacteriota bacterium
GAAGCGCGCTTCGACTTCACCGGCACCTCGCCCCAGGTGCGGGGCCCCGTGAACACGACGTACTACATCGCCTGCTCGGCGGTCTACTACGCGATGAAGGCGCTCGTGGCGCCGGACGTGCCGCCGAACGACGGCTGCTACCGGCCGCTGCACGTCCACGTGCCGCCCCGCACGGTCCTGAGCGCCGACCCCGACCGCCCCGTCGTCGGGGGCAATCACGAGACCTGCCAGCGCGTCGTCGACGCGATCGTCAGGGCGCTCGCGCCCGCGCTGCCGGACCGCGTCTCCGCCGGCGGGCCGACCACGTCCGGCGTCCTCATCTTCGGCGCGCGCCAGCCCGACGGCCGCTGGTCGATCCTCTACGAGGTCCACGGCGGGGGCGAGGGCGCGACCGCCGCGAAGGACGGCGCCTCCGCAGTGCGCGTGCACATGTCGAACGTCATGAACACGCCGATCGAGGTCATCGAGGGCGAGTACCCGATCATGATCGAGGAGCAGGCGCTCCGCGCCGGCTCCGGGGGCGACGGCGCGCACCGCGGGGGGCTCGGGTTCCGGCGCGCCTATCGGGTGCTGGCGCCGGAGGTCACGCTGACGAGCATGCTCGACCGGCGCGTCGTGCCGCCCTACGGCCTGGCCGGCGGCCGTGACGCCGCCCCGTTTCGCATCACGCTGAACCCCGGCCCGAGCCAGCGCGTGATCCGGGGCAAGGAGACGGTGCGGCTCTCCGCCAACGACCTGGTCGTCATCGAGACGTGCGGCGGCGGCGGCTACGGCCCGCCGGCCGAGCGGTCGGCCGAGCTGAGAGCGCGCGACCGTGCCGAGGGAGACGATGGATGAAGCTGGCCGATCGCATCGCCGTCGTGACCGGGGCCGCCAAGGGGATGGGCCATGACATCTGTCTCGCGCTCGCGCGCGAGGGCGCGAGCCTGGCCCTCGCCGCCCGCGAGCCCGAGCCGCTCGAGGCGCTGGCCCGGGAGATCACGGCCCTCGGCCGCCGCGCGATCGTCGTCCCCACCGACGTCACCGACGAGCCGGCCGTCGAGCGCCTGGTCGCCCGGGCACGCGAGACGTTCGGCCGCGTCGATATCCTGGTCAACGCGGCCGGCGTGACCGGGCCCGTCGAGACGCCGGTGTGGGAGATCAAGGCCGACGACTTCGACCACGTGATCGCGGTGAACCTGCGCGGCACGTTCCTGCCGACGAAGCACGTGCTGCCCGGCATGATCCAGCAGCGCTACGGCAAGATCGTGAACATCAGCGGCACGTCCGGGCTTCGCGGCTACAAGTACCGGGCGGCCTACTCGTCCTCCAAGTGGGCGCTGCGCGGCTTCACGCGAACCGTCGCGCTCGAGGTCGGCCCCCACAACATCAACGTCAACGCGCTGCACCCCGGGATCGTCGGCGGCGATCGCATGGACAAGCTCTGCCGCGAGAAGGCGAAGAAACGCGGCTGGACCCCCGAGCGCGTCTATCAGGAGTACGTCGACGAGATGGCGCTCCGCCGCGTCACCGTCGCGCGCGACATCGCCAACGCCGTCCTCTTCCTCGTCTCCGACGAGTCGGCCAACATGACCGGCCAGTCCGTCACGGTCGACGGCGGCTGGGACGTATGACCCGCCAGGGAGGCATGAACATCGTCGATAGACCCGCGCGGCCGCCCTCCCACTGAGAGGCCTCGCATGGAAGGCGACGAGATCCAGAAGCTCCTGCGCGAGATTCGCGACACACAGCGCGAGCACCTGGCCGAATACCGGCAGGTGACCCAGCGCTCGCTGGAGCTCCAGCAGCGGGCCGTGACCCGGCAGGAGCAGATCGGCCGCTTCACGCGACAGATCGTCCTGGCCGGAGGGCTCCTCGTGCTCCCGCTCCTGGCATTGCTCATCTACATTCTCGTGAAGTGGTCGCGCCCGCTGTTCGGTGTCTAGAGTCTCCGGAGTCTAGAGCGGCATGGCCTATCGCGTGATCGGCGGGAGCCAGGCGCGGGCCGACGCGTGGGAAAAAGTGCGCGGCCGGCCGATCTACGCGGGCGACCTGGCGCTGTCCGGCATGCTCCACGGCCGCATCGTTCGGAGCCCCTACGCGTCGGCGCGCCTCGTCCGGCTCGACACGGAGGCCGCGCGCGCCCTGCCCGGCGTGATCGCGGTACTCACCGCGCGCGACGTGCCGCGCAACGAGCTCCGCATGGAATTGCCGGGGCGCATGGCCGAGGCCACCGCCGGCGCCGTCCTCGCCACCCAGCCCGTGCTGGCCGACGGCCGCGTGCGCTTCCAGGGCGAGCCGGTCGCCGCCATCGCGGCCGAGACACCGGAGATCGCCGCCCGGGCCGCCGACCTCGTCGAGGTCGAGTACGCGGAGGTTCCCGGGGTCTACGACCCGCTCGCGGCGCTCGCCCCGGACGCTCCGGCGGTGCACGACGGCGGCAACATCCTGCGGCGCTGGCACCTGCGAAGCGGCGACGTCGTCGAAGGGTTCCGGCGCGCCGACGTCGTCGTCGAGCACACCTACCGCACGCCGTTCGTCGACCACGTCTATCTGGAGACCGAGACCGGCATCGGCTGGATCGACGCCGAGGGCGTGCTGACCCTGCGCGTGAGCACACAGGTGCTCGAGCACTTCCGCGACGTGGCGGAGGTGCTCCGGCTCCCGCACGGGCGCGTGCGGCTCGAGGGCGCGTACGTGGGCGGCGGCTTCGGCGGCAAGGAGGACGTGACCGTCGAGTGTCTGCTGGGCCTCCTGGTCTGGAAGACCCGGCGGCCCGTGCAGCTCGTGTTCTCGCGCGAGGAATCGTTCGTCGGCCACGGCAAGCGCCATCCGTACGTCATGCGCTATCGCACCGGCGCCACGCGCGACGGCACGCTCACCGCGCTCGAGGCCGACCTGGTCTCCGACTCGGGCGCCTATGCGGCGCTCTCGCCGTGGGTCCTCCTCTACAGCCTGGTGACCGCGACGGGCCCGTACCGGATCCCGCACGTGAAGGTCGACGCGACGACGGTCTACACGAACAACCCCGTCGCCAGCGCGTATCGGTGCTTCGGCTCGATCCAGACCTGCCTGGCGTACGAGGGTCAGATGGACGCGCTGGCCGCCGCGCTCGGCGTCGACCCGCTCGCGCTTCGCGAGAAGAACTTTCTCCGCAAGGGCGACACGCTCGCCACGGGTCAGGTTCTGGAGACCGAGCCGATGCTGGCCGAAACGATGCGCCGCGCCTGGGCGGGGATCGGCGAGCCGAAGCCGTCCCGCGCGGCGACGCGAGTCGGGCGGGCCGTCGCCGCCTCCTTCACGCCGTACGGTCGGATGTGCTGGACGCGGGACTCCGCGAGCGCCTGGGTCGGCATGGAGCTCGACGGCACCGCCGTCGTCCGGTGCGCGGCGCCCGACGTCGGCGGGGGCCAGACCTCGTCGCTCTGCGCGATCACCGCCGAGGTGCTGGGCCTCGACCTCGAGCACGTGACCGCCGTGGGCCGCGACAGCCACTTCACGCCGCGCGCCGGCACCACCACGGCCACGCGCCAGCTCCTGATGTCGGGCAACGCGGTCCTCAACGCGGCCCGCGAGGTACGCCGTCATCTGGCGGGCGCCGCCGCCGCGCTGCTGGAGGCGGCGCCCGCCGACGTCGTGCTGGCCGACGGTCGGGCGTTCGTGCGCGGTGCGCCCGACCGCGCGCTCACGCTGGCGGCCGTCGTGAACGCGGCGATCGCCGAGGGCCGGCCCGTGCAGGCCCTCGAGAAGTACGACGCGCCGTCGGCCCCGACGATCGATCCGACGACCGGGCAGGGCAAGGCCTTCAACGACTACACGTTCGGCACCCACGCGATCGAGGTCGAGATCGACGAGGAGACCGGGCAGACGCGCGTGAGCCGGCTGGTCACCTGCTTCGACGCCGGGCGCGTCATTCACCGGGCGAACGCCGAGGGCCAGCTCGAGGGCGGCGCCGTCCAGGGGCTCGGCTACGCGCTCATGGAAGAGATCGCCCTGGACCACGGCGTGAGCCGGAACCCGCATCTGGCCGACTACAAGATTCCGACCTCGCTCGACGTGCCCGCGATCCAGGCCGTGCTGCTGGAATCGGGCCACGGCCTCGGGCCGTTCGGCGCGAAGGGCCTGGGCGAGCCGGCCATGACGCCGAGCATCGCCGCGGTCGCCAACGCCGTGTCGCACGCCCTGGGCATTCGCGTGACCGAGCTGCCGATCACGGCCGAGCGCGTGCTCGCCGCGCGGCGTGCGGCGCCGTAGCTCGTGCCCATCTTCGACGAGGAATTCACGGTCGATGCCGCTCCCGATGCCGTATGGGTGGTCCTTATCGACCCCCGGCGCGTGGCGCCCTGTCTTCCCGGTTGCGAGAGCGTTGAGGTGGAGGACGCCCGGACCTACCGCGCCCGCATCACCGTCAGAGTCGGATTTCTCTCGACCACCCAGAATCTCCGCGTCGAGATCGTCGAGTCCGACCGTCCGCGGCGTCTTGTTTCGGTCGGGCGGGGAGAGGATCGGAAGCTCGCCAGCCGCGTCGAGGTGCACACCACCCTCGATCTCGAGCCGACGGTCGCGGGCGGCACGCTCCTGCGCTACCAGAGCGACGTCCGCGTGCTCGGCCGCCTCGGCTCGGTCGGCGACGCGGTGATGCAGGTCAAGGTGAAGCAGCTCACGGGTGACTTTGCCGCGAACCTTCGCTCGGCGCTGGGCGGGCGGCCGTCGTGAACCTGACGTTCACGCTGAACGGGCGGCCCTGCGTCACGGACGTGCCGGACCACTGGACCGTGCTCGACCTCTTGCGGGACGGGCTCAGCCTGATGGGAACGAAGTACGGCTGCGGCGAGGGCGTGTGCGGGACGTGCACCGTGCTGGCCGACGGGCGCCCGCTGCGCGCATGCCTCGTCCTGGCCGCCCACGTGCGCGGGCGCGAGCTCGTCACCGTCGAGGGGCTGGAGGCCGGCGGCCG
>QHSM01000812.1 GCA_003221595.1 Candidatus Rokuibacteriota bacterium
AGCCGCACCACGTTGCGTCCCGGCAACAGCATCGTGGTCCCGAGCTTCACGCTCGGATTGCTTGCGGCCGCCCAGGCGAGGCCCACCAGGGGATCGAGCACGGGCGCGGTCAGCACCTCCGAGAGCCAGAGCGAGTCGAACCCCAGCCGATCGAGCCCCGCGACGAGCTCGG
This sequence comes from Candidatus Rokuibacteriota bacterium, assembly GCA_003221595.1. Taxonomy (GTDB): domain Bacteria; phylum Methylomirabilota; class Methylomirabilia; order Rokubacteriales; family CSP1-6; genus AR31. The sequence goes on from QHSM01000812.1 coordinate 173, forward strand.
CCAGCACCTCGGGCGTCGCGGAAGCGCCTGCGGCCCCGACACCGATGCGGATCTTCATGTCAGACGACCTCCAGCCACTCGAACCACACCGGGTGATTGGCCTTGTACCACTCGAGCACCTTCCGGACCGCCGCCTGCTTCTCGCGCGGCATCACCAGCTCGTTGATCCGCTCGAAGTGAACGCGGATGCGCTCGCCGTCGTGCTCGAGCGCCTGCGAGAGCATCGTCTGGAGCTCGTTGAGGATCCGCCCCGAGTCGGAGATCTTGACCGGTCGCGTGGTGTGATCGACGCCCGAGAGAAATTGCACGAGCAGCGGGCTGAACACCTGTCGCGTCGTCTCGAACGGCTCCATGAACCTGAGGGTGAAGGTGATCTGGCTCGAGGCCTTGCGCGTCGCGAGTCGCGTGGTGACGCGATAGATGCCGTCGGCCACCTGCGTGACTCCGGGGGCGCCCGTGTACGGGTCGTCGCACATGTAGCCGACGCTCGCGAGCACGCGCCAGTCCTTCTCCGGCAGGAAGTCGTCGGCCTGGAGCACCTGCTTGCCCAGTGGCATGTTGGAGGCCGCCGCCTCACGGATCGCCGCCGCGTACGTTCGGACCCTGCCCGCGTCGACCTCGCGGCCTCCGATCAGCGTGCCCAGCCGTTGGGCGAAGTCGGGCGCCGATGGGTCGAGCTGCATCAGCCGGGCCTCGACGCCACACGGCAGGGCGAAGGAGGGCGAGAACATCGCCATGGTGGCGTGGACGTCGAGGACGTCGGAGAGGCTCGCCGCCTGCACGGCCTCGGCGGTCGCCGCATAGCCGTCGCAGAGGAAGACGTGGGTGGCGTCGGCCTCGTCCTGCCAGCTCCCGACGAGGAACGTGGGCGCGTACGTCCCCGAGTCGGTGAACACCTCCAGTCCCGAGGGCGCTTTCCAGCCGTCCTCCACCAGGTGGACGCCGAGCTTCTCCCATTCTTCCCACAGCCGTCCGAGGCGGCGCACCCGGCTCTTGCCGCGCAGGGTCCACACGTGGATGTGCTCGCGGCGGATGCCCGGATACGCCGCCTCGATCGCCTCGGCCACCTGCCGGCGCGGCGTGCGGTAGTCGAGCAGGACCGAGGCGTTCTCGGCCGCCTCGGCCACGCGTGCGGGCACGGTCAGGCAGCCCATGTACGACTCGTACGGGCGGGACAGCCTGAGCGGGGAATCGAAGAGGTGGAAGACCGCCATCGGCCCGGTCGGCTTGCCCTCGGCGAAGCGCGACGTGTTCTCGAGGGTGTCGACGGCCGCGCCCCAGAGCGTGATGCCAAGCCGAGCATCGGGTTCGCGCCCATCTCGGGTGTCTCGCCGGCCTTGGGCATCAGGCCCTCACCGAGGCACACCATCAGCGCGTGGTTCTCCGGCAGCGTCCGGCTGAGGTGCCAGAGGCCCTCGCTCATCACGTAGGCGCTGACGGCGTCGGCCGCCTTCTTGACCTGGTTGTAGGTCGCCTTGTCCCTGTCCGCCCCCGCGCCGTACTGACCGAACAGGCGCGTGCCGAGCGCGGTTGCCGCAGACGTCATGGCCAGGCAGCGGGCGATGCCGCGCGGCGTGAACGCCAACGCGGACACGGGCTCGGCCTGCGCGCGTTCGACCTCGACGTCCTCCAGCCAGAGATGGAAGCGAAGCAACACCGGCCGAGTGTCAAACGCCCACTGCGCGACGAGATTCCGCTTGTCGATGTCCGTCATCGCTCCCTCGTGGTGTGCTGACGTACGCTTCTCGCTTCTCGTACCGCCATTCTATCCCGGACCGCCACCGTGGGCCGGCCGGGAATGAGAGGACAGGCTGCCCAGCACCGCCTCGAGCATCGGGCAGTCTTGACACGGGCACGAGCTATGGTTATGTGAGCCGTGGTTGATGTTCGAGTCGAGACGGGGCCGACGAGCCGCAGGCGAGGAGCCCGGCGCGGCGAGGGCAGGGCTGACCCCGGAGGGGTTCCTGAGCGCCGAGAGAGATTGGCGATACGAGAGATTCGGCGGCACCTGCTCATCTACGCCGGGCTCGCTCCCTTCGTGGTGATCGCGCTGTTTCCGGTCTTCTGGATGGCGATCACCGCCTTCAAGGAGGATGCCGACCTCTACCGGATGGATCAGGTGCCGTTCTGGTTCCACCTGCCGCCGACGCTCAAG
>QHSM01000359.1 GCA_003221595.1 Candidatus Rokuibacteriota bacterium
TTCCTGAACACCTCCCTTCCGACCACTGCAGGACGTGCTGATATTTCAGAGGTTTAGGCCGCGCCCTTCCTGGAACGCCGATTGCTCTTTCCAGGTGAGCGGGAGGGCAAGCGGCAATGGATTCCTCGGTCGAGGCAGGGATCGTCACCGTATACATGGCGCTGGACGGCGGGCTTCATCACTCGCGCTGCAGCCAGCGGCTCTCGCTGCATGGCCAGCGTGCAGGCCTGGAGCTCGACTTCTACTGTCTGGCGTGCGCCGAGTCCGTGACGATTCCGTTCTGCGTCCTCGAGCGCATTCCGATCGCGGACGTCGCCTAGCTCCTACTCGCCCCGCAGCGTCGGGTCGAGCAGGTCGCGGAGCCAGTCGCCCGTCCGGCTCACGATGATCGACGTGAGCATGAGGACGATTCCCGGCGCCGTCGATATCCACCACGCCGAGTCGAGGTATTCCCGCCCCTCGTGAACCATCCCGCCCCATGACGGTGTCGGCGGCTGAACGCCGAGGCCCAAGAACGAGAGCGTCGCTTCGAGCACGATGGCCCGGGCCAGCTCGAGGGTCGCGATGACGACGAGCGACGAGAGCACGTTCGGGAGGATGTGGCGTGCGATGACCCGAGCCACCGAGCCGCCCAGCGCGTGGATCGCGTCGACGAACTCGCGGGAGCGCAGCACCAGCACCTGCGAGCGGAGAACGCGGGCGTAGGTGACCCAGCCCGAGAGCCCGATGACGACGATCAGCGTGGGGAAGCTCGGCCCGAGCACCGCGATGATGCCGATCGCCAGCAGGATGAACGGAAACGCGAGCTGCGCGTCGGCGAGGGTCATGATGACGCTGTCGGGCCAGCCGCCGCGGAAGCCCGCCAGGAGTCCCAGGGTGACACCGAGGATCCCGCCGACCACGACCGCCGCGAAGCCGACCAGCAGCGAGACCCGCGCTCCGTAGATCGCGCGCGAGAGGACGTCGCGCCCGAGGTGGTCGGTGCCGAGCAGGTGCGCCTTGCCGTCGGCGCCCGCAAGGGTCGGCGCCGCCAGCCGCGCCCGCAGCGACTGCCTGATCGGATCGTACGGCGCGATCAGGGGCGCCGCCAGCGCCACCCCGACCAGCACCAGGACGAACACGCCGCCTCCCAGCGCCATCCAGCGTGTCCGGCGCGCGCGGCTCGCGCGGGCCGCCGGCACCCCGACAGCGCTCGTGTCAGCTCGCGCGGACGCGGGGATCGAGGAGCCCATAGATCAGGTCGATGCAGAAGTTGATTGCGATGAAGAGCAGGGCGGAGAGGAACACAGTGCACTGCACGATGGGATAGTCGCGGTTGTAGATCGAGTGGATCGCGAGCCGCCCGATGCCCGGCCACGCGAACACGGTCTCCGTCACCACGGCCCCGCCGAGCAGGCTGCCGAACTGGAGCCCGGTGATCGTGACGATCGGGACGGCCGCGTTCTTGAGCGTGTGCTTGGCGACCACCAGCGCCTCCGAGACGCCCTTGGCCCGCGCGGTACGGACGTAGTCCGCCCCCAGCACCTCGAGCACCGCCGACCGGGTGAGCCGGGAGATCGAGGCCATGGCGAAGGCGCCGAGCGTGAGCGCCGGCAGCACCAGGTGGCGCCAGCTCTCCCGGCCCGAGGTCGGCAGCAGGCCGAAGTTCAGCGAGACGACCAGGATCAGGAGGATGCCGATGAAGAACGTCGGCGCCGACTGGCCGACGAGCGCGAGCCCCATCGCCGCCTGGTCGACCACCGAATTCCGCCACACCGCGGAGAGCACGCCGATGGGCAGGGCGATGAGCACCGCCAGGACGAACGCCGTCAGGCCGAGCTCGAGCGTCGCCGGCAGGTAGCCGAGCACCACGCGGAAGGCGGGCTGACGAAAGTGGATCGACTGACCGAAATCCCCGCGGAGGGCGTTGCCGAGGAAGAAGGCATACTGCACGGGCAGCGGACGGTCGAGGCCGAGCTCGGCCCGCACCCGGAAGATCTCGCTGCGCGGCGCGTCGGGCGGGAGCAGCAGCGGGACGGGATCGCCCGACAGTCGCATGACGACGAAGACGACGGTGGAGACGAGCCAGAGGGAGATCGCGGCACGAAGAAGGCGGGAGGCGAGGAACGGAAGAAGTCCGCGCATGGTCGCCGGGACGGAGCCCGGGGGCTCCGTCCCGGCCCGTCAGCTTACGCGCGGCGGAACTTGAAGTTGAAACGGCGGATTTCGAGCTGCTGGAGCGGATCGGGCGTCCACTCCACATACTTCTGGAGGCCGTAATCCTCGTACGGCTGGATCACGGGGATCCAGGGCAGGTGCTCCAGGAAGAGCTGGGTCATCCGCTTGTACGCGCCCGCCCGGAATTTTTCGTCGACCGAGAAGCGCGCGGCGCTGCCGAGCTCGTCGAACTCGGGATGGCGCCAGTAGTCCTGCGGGCCCCCGGGGCCGAGCAGGCGCCACATCATCCCGTCGGGATCGCGCAGCGTGGAGGTCGGATCGGACCACCAGAGCCCCTTGAAGCTCTTGTCGCGGATCTTCTGGGCGCGCACGGAGTACTCGAAGATCTCGACCTTGGCGTTGACCCCGACGTCCCGCCACATGGCCTGGACGGCCTCGGCCATCGGCTTGTCGCCCGCCAGATAGCCCGCGGTGGTCTCGATCACGATCTCCTCACCGTTGTAGCCGGCCTTCTTGAGACGCGCCTTCGCCTCGCCCGGGTTGAATGCCAGCGGGGGTAGCGCCGCGTCGAAGTGGTTATCGCCCTTGGCGATCATGGAGTTCGGCACGATGCCGCGGCCGCGCCAGAGCTCCTTCACGATCGCGTCGCGGTCGACGGCCAGGGAGAGCGCCTGCTTCACGAGGGGATTGTCGAGCGGCGGCCTCTTCGAGTTCACCGCGAGCACGTAGAGGCCGCCGTACAGCGCGCCGGTCACCGTCGTTCCCGCGTTGGCCTTGACCCGCTCGCCCTGGTCGGGCGGCACCTGGGTGATCAGGTCGACCTCGCCCTTGAGGAGTGCCGCAACGCGGGGCGCCATCTCGGGCAGCGCTCTCACGATGATGCGGTCGAAATCCACACGCCCGCCCCAGTAGCCCGGGTACGCTTCGAGCACGATCTTGTCGTCCTTCGTCCACGAGACGAAGCGCAGCGGCCCGGTCCCGACCGGCGCCTCGTTGAACTTGTCGGGCCCGACTGTCTCGACGTACTTCTTGGGGACAATCTGCCCGCCGTAGAAGCCGAGCCGCGCCGGCAGCAACGGATCCGGCTTCTTGGTGTGCACGAGGACGGTGCTCGCGTCCGGGGTCTCGACGCGATCGACCGTCGTCAAGACGGTGCTCACACGGTTGCCCTTCAGGGTCGTATCCAGTGTACGGTCGATGCTGAACTTCACGTCGGCCGACGTGAACGGATCGCCGTTGTGCCACTTGACGCCCGAGCGCAGCTTGAATGCCCACGTCGTCTGCCCCTGGATCTTCCACTCCGTGGCGAGGCCGGGTGCGAGCTTGCCGTCCGGACGACGGCTCGTGAGGTTGTCGAAGATGTTGAACGAGATGCGGATGTCGTTCGATGACGTGCTCAGGTGGGGATCGAGGAACGCAATGTCGCCGCCCTGGGCGACGACGAGCTCGCGCTTCTGCGTGGTCTGGGCCTGCGCCGCGCGCGGGAGCCCCGGCACGGCGGCGGCGGCGCCGGCGGCCGCGAGCTTCAGCACGTCACGTCGAGTCAACTCTGCCATACACGCCTCCCTCGGCGGTGCGTGGGTGTGGGCCTTCGGTGGGAGTCTATATGGGGGCGATTGGCAATCGCTGTCAAGGCCCGGTCGGCGGGAGGGGCGAGCGGCGCACGCGGGCCTGGACGTCGGCGACGACGTTCCGGTCGAGCGTGATCTCGACCTCGTGCTGCTCCACGGACCAGCCGCTGACGGTCGCCAGCCACCCGAAGCGCCGCCGGCGCTGGGGCACGATCCGGCTTCCGCGATAGAACACCGTGCGCCGATCGGGCGTGGCGAGCTGCTCGTGCTCCTCGGGCTCGCCGCCGCCCATTTTCAGGATGTCCTCGTAGGTCGTGGTGCCGGGCACGATGCGCGCGAGCGCTTCCCGCGACAGCACCACCCCGGTCTCCCGCGCGGCATCGCCGGGCCCGATGTGGACGCGGTTGACGATCTCCCGCTTGGTTCGCCGGAAGATCATCATGAAGACCGGCATGGTGAGATTGCCGACGAAGAAGAAGATGATCGGAATGATCACCGGCGCCCACGTCCGGAGGCCCTTGAAGTAGCCGAACTGGACGGTCAGCACCTGCGGGCTGATGCCCTCCGAGCGGTCGAGGAACATCGAGATTTCCTCGGTGGAGTCGAGCGTCTCGCTGAGCCGGCGGTTCGCGGTGCGCGGGAAGACGTCGTAGATCTTCAGGTGGTCGGCGTCGCGGAAGTTGATGACAAGCTGCGACGGGTCGTCGGCCAGGCGGACGACCCGGTCGCGATGCTCGAAGTAGAGCGGGAACAGGGCGCGCGGCCGCACGTCGTTGAAGGTGAGCGCGAGCGCGTAGTGCGGGCCCCAGAACAGGTCCTCGATCCACGTGGCGGTGCGCCGCTTCACGAGGTCGGTCACCTCCATGCGGAGGTCCATCAGCCACGTGCGGTTGGCGAGGAGCGGCGTCCACGGGATTCGCACGTAGGTGACCGGCGCCGTGAGACCGAGCGGGCCGCCCAGGCGCACGAACGTCACGAACGGCGCCCCGCCCTTCACCGGCTCGGGCGGCATCTCCTCGCCGATTCGGTAGAGGCTCTGGGCGAAGAGCGGCAGGCGCCCCTCCCTGATCGGCGTGAACCCGCGCGCCGTGACGTAGGCCGCGAGCGCCGGGTCGGGCGCGCCCTCCGTGCTCGCTCCGACGGAGTTCGGCCACAGGAGATAGAGATCTTGCGCGATCGCCGCGCCGCTCTTGTTCGGCGGGACGACCAGGCTCCAGAGGACGTCCAGCGTGACCCCGAGCTCCGGCGTCACCGCCAGGCGGACGAACAGCGGGCCCACCATGAACTCGGGATTCGGCCGCGAGGCGAGGAACACCTGCGCGCCGGCGGCGCCGGGCGCCGCCACGAGCAGCATCGCCGCGATCCAGGCGCGGAGCACTCCGGGCCTCACGCGGTCCCCGGCTGTGTCAGGCGGCTCCGATGCACCTGCGCCTGGACGTCGCGGACGCGGTCGCCGTCGAGCTCGATCTCGACTTCGTGATGCTCGACGTCCCAGCGGTGTACGGTCGCCAGCCACCCGAGCCGCCGGCGCCGGTGGGGCACCACGCGCCGGCCGCGGTAGACCAGGGTGCGGCGACCGGGAGGGCTGACCTGCTCGCGCTCCTCCGGATCGGGACCGCAGAGCGTGAGGACCTCGTCGTAGCTGGTCTCGCCCGGCGCGATGCGCGAGAGCGTCTCGCGCGGCACGATGGTGCCCGTCTCCTGCTGGCCGGCCGCGCCGCTCGTGGGGCCGAACTGGACGCGCCCCTGTGAAATATCCGAACTGCACCGAGAGAATCTGGGGCCGGAGGCCCTCGGACGGATCGAGATAGGCCGAGACGATCTCCGTCGCGCGGCGTGTCTCGCTGGACCGGCGCTGGCTCGAGCCCGGGTAGACCTCGTGGATCTTCAGATGATCGGCGTCCGTGAAGGTGACGATGAGCTGGGCCGGGTCGTCGGCCAGATGAACGACGCGGTCGCGGTACGCCAGATACAGGGGAAACGTCGCGCGAGTCCGGACGTCGTTGAAGCTCAGGGTGATCACGTGCCGCTCGCCCCACAGCGCGTTCTCGAGCCAGGTGGCCTGCTTCGGCCGCCTGAGCCCGGTCAGGCGCATCCGCAGCTCGAGTAGCCACGCGCGGTCGACGAGCCGCGGCGTCGATGGGATCCGGATCCAGCTCGCCGGCGCGCCCTGGCCGAGCGGGCCCGCCTCGCGTGAGTACGTGACGAACGGCGCGCCGCCGGCCAGCGCCTCGGGGCCGGGACGCTTCGGGCCGGCGTACACGGCGCGCGCCGAGAGCGGCAGGCGTCCTTCCCGCGTCACCTGGAATCCGCGCTCCTCGACGGTCCGGCGCAGCTCGGGGTCGGGAGCGCCCGGAACCGTCTCGCCGTCGACCTCGCCGGGCCAGAGCAGATAGAGGTCCCCGGGCTGGCCTTTCCCGGCGGCGGCCGGCGCCACGACACTGAAGAGCACGGTGACGTCGATGGGCCCGGCCTTGGGCCCGACGTTCGCCCGGACGAAGAGGGGCCCGATCGTGAACTCGGGCTTGGGCTGGCTCGCGATGAAGACCTGCGCGATCGCGTCGCCCGGTCGGACACACAGCAGAAAGCAGAACCCGCCGAGCAGAGCGAGCAGGCGACCGACGCCACCACCAGCCATGCGTGCTACACGCGAACCGGCGTGAACTCCCGTGTGTAGTGCTCGTCGAGCGGAAGCTTCTTCTTGAGCAGGCCATGCTCGAGGAGCGTGTTCTGCATGACCGCGAGCGCCTCCACGTCGATGTGCCCGTCGACGGGCAGCAGCGGGCCCGAGATCTTGTGGGCGGCGAGCACCGCCTCCGGCGTCCAGCCGAGCTTCTTTGCCACCAGCTCCGCCGCCTCCTTCGGCGGCTCGCGCATCAGCTTGATCGCGCGAAAGAGCGCGCGCCCGCTCTTCCGGATCGGGTCGGCCAGCCGTCGAATCGCGTCCTCGGACGCGTACTGGATCTGGCTGATCCACTTCGGCGTGACCGCGTCCAGGCGCAGCAGCACCTTCGACTTGCCCTGAAGCTCCGTGACGGCGCCGCCGTCGCCCCAGACGTAGGCGGCGATCTCGCGACGCGCCAGGGCCGCCAGCTGCGCGTCGAGGCCGCCGAGCCCCACGATCTGCACGTCCCGGTCCGGGTCCCAGCCCTCCTTGCGGGCGAGCATGCGCGCGAAGACCCAGGTGGTGGCGCCGAGCCGCGTGACGCCGATCGTCTTGCCCTTGAGATCGCCGACCCGCTGGACGTCCGGCGCCACGTTGAGGGTGAAGTGATTGCCCTCGGTGTGGGTCGCGATCATCTTGATCGGCGAGCCGGCCTCGCGAAAGACGAAGATGTCGGTGCTGCCGGAGATTCCGACGAGACACTCGCCGACCATCACCGCCTTGAGGAGATCGGGCCCGCCGCGGAAGGGGACGAACTCGACGGCGAGGCCCTCGGCGGCGAAGAACCCGCGCTCGAGGGCGACGATGACCGGCCCCGCCATCGAGTAGTCGCCGAGCACCGCCGTGCCGATCTTGACCGCGGTCTGAGCGCGCGCGGCGCGCCCGAGGACGGGGGCCGCGCTCGCGGCGAGGGCACCAGCGGCGAATCGACGGCGCGTGATTGCGGACATCGTGGCTCCCTTGCGGCCCGGCGGCCTTGACTTTCACCGGGCACGCGGTGATCGTACAACCTCGTGAGCGGCGCGGAAAGCCTGACCCGATGACCGAATCGCCCGTCACGTTCGAAGCCAGTGACGGCGTGGGCTGGATCACGCTCAATCGGCCCGCGGTCCTCAACGCGCTGTCCACCGAGCTCGTGGTCGCGCTGGCCGACTGCGCCGCGCGCGCGGCCGCCGACACGACGGTCGCCCAGGTGGTCGTTCGCGGGGCCGGCCGCGCGTTCTGCTCGGGCATGGATCGGACCGCGCTCGCGGCGGGGACGGTCGGCGACGCGTTCTATCGCCACTGGAACCGCGCGCTCGACTGCCTCGAGGACATGCCGAAGGTGACGCTGGCCGTGCTTCACGGCTACTCCATCGGCGGCGGGCTGCAGCTGGCGCTGGCGTGCGATCTTCGGGTGGCCACCGACGACGCGGTCATCGGCCTCGGCGCGACGCGCCACGGTCTCGTTCCCGACGGCGCCGTGCTGAGGTTGGCGCGCGTCGTCGGCGTGGGGCGCGCCAAGGAGCTGGCCCTGCTGAACGAGAACGTCAGCCCCGCCGAGGCGCGCGCCATGGGCCTCGTCAACCGCGTGTGCTCGCGCGCCGATCTCGACCGGACGGTGGCGGCCATCGTCGAGACGGCACGCGCCGCGTCGCCGACCGCCAACGCGCACACCAAGCGGCTGCTCCACAGCTCGTTCCACCGCGATCCCCGCGAGCAGCTCGAGGAGGTCCTGCGGGCGCAGGACGAGTGCGTGAGGTCGTGGGAGATGGGGGAGGCCAACCGCGCGTGGCACGAGAAGCGCGAGGCCCGGTTCTACCCGCCGCGCCCGCGCGCCTGAGATGGCCGACGACGTCATCCTGGAAACCGAGGACCTCACCAAGGAGTTTCGCGGGTTACTTCCTGGCGCCCACCCGCGGCCGTATTCGATTCAAGGGCCGCGAGATCACCGGCTCGCACCCGGCCGACATCGCGCGGCTCGGCCTCGTGCGCTCCTTCCAGATCTCGGCGGTGTTCCCCCACCTCTCGGTGCTGGAGAACGTACGCGTCGCGCTCCAGCGCAAGCGCGGCACCTCGTTCGATTTCTGGCGGCCCCAGCGCGTGCTCGACGAGCTGAACGCCCGCGCGCTCGAGCTGATCGACGCGGTCGGCCTCGCGCCGTTCGCAAGGACGCTCGCGGTGGAGCTGCCGTACGGCCGCAAGCGCGCCCTGGAGATCGCGACGACGCTGGCGCTGGACCCGGAGATGATGCTCCTCGACGAGCCGACCGCCGGCATGGCGCACGAGGACGTGGAGCGGATCTCGGCCCTGATCAAGCGCGTCGCGGCGAACCGGACCGTCCTGATGGTCGAGCACAACCTCAGCGTGGTCGAGAACCTCTCGGACACCATCACCGTCCTGGCGCGCGGCGAGATCCTCGCCGAGGGCGACTATCGGACCGTGGCGCGGAGTCCCGAGGTGATCCAGGCCTACATGGGGTCGGGCCATGCTTGAGCCGCTGCTCGAGGTTCGGGACCTCCACGGGTGGTACGGCGAGTCGCACGTCCTGCACGGCGTCGATTTCGAGATCATGCCCGGCGAGACGGTGACGCTCCTGGGGCGCAACGGCGCCGGCAAGACGACCACGCTCAAGTCGATCATGGGAATCGTGGCGCGGCGGCGCGGCTCGGTTCGGCTCGGGGCCCGCGAGCTCATCGGCCTGCCGTCGAACCGGATCGCGCGGCTCGGGCTCGCGTTCTGCCCGGAGGAGCGCGGCATCTTCGCGAGCCTCACGGTGGAGGAGAATCTCCGGCTCCCGCCGGTCGTCCAGCCCGGCGGGCTCGGCATCGACGCGATCTACGACCTGTTCCCCAACCTGAGAGAGCGACTCCGGGCCGGCGGAGCCACGCTGTCCGGCGGCGAGCAGCAGATGCTGGCGATCGGCCGAATACTACGGACGGGCGCCCGGCTCCTGCTGCTCGACGAGCCGACCGAAGGCCTGGCCCCGGTCATCGTCCAGCAGATCGGCGCCACGCTCCGGCGGCTCAAGCGCGAAGGGTTCACCGTCCTGCTCGTCGAGCAGAACTTTCGCTTCGCCGCCACCGTCGCCGACCGTCACTACGTGATGGAGCACGGCCGCGTGGTGGACATGATTCCGAACGCACAACTGGACGCCAGCATGCCCAAGCTGCACGACTACCTCGGGGTATAGTGCCGCCGTTGGAGCACAGGGCGGCCACAAAGGAGCGAAGCGCATGACCACTGCACGCATCGCGGCCCTCATCGGCATCCTGATCCTGGTGGCGAGCCCGGCCCGCGCCCAGATCTCCGACGGCGTCGTCAAGATCGGCGTGCTCAACGACCAGTCGAGCCTCTACGCCGATCTGGCCGGCCAGGGGTCGGTCGTCGCGGCGCGGATGGCGGTCGAGGACTTCGGCGCCGCCGCCAAGGGATTGAAG
>QHSM01000360.1 GCA_003221595.1 Candidatus Rokuibacteriota bacterium
CTGGACGGAACCGCCCGCGCCTGCTAGCGTCGGAAGGCGAGCGCGCCATGATCAGCGTGAACGGCGAGGAGTACCTGACGGTCAAGGAGGCGACGCGCCTGCTCGGCGTGAAGCCGGCGACGCTCTACGCCTACGTGAGCCGCGGCGTGCTCCGCAGCTACCGTCAGGGCATCAAGCGCCAGCGCCTTTACCGCCGGGCCGAGGTGGAAGGCCTCCTCAGGCTGGCGCCCAGCTCGACCCGCGCGGCGAACGTCATCCCGCTCCGCACCCCGCGGCGACAGCCGAGAATCCCGCTCGCCGAGTCCTGGATCAGGGACTGATGGCCGATCCCCGGCGCGCGGCCTTCATCAACCCCGGGCGCGACCTGGCCGGCGGCGTCGACCTCGCGCGGCGCGCGGAAGCTCTCGGCTACGAGAGCGTGTGGGTGACCCACGGATCCGGCCGCGATTCCTTCGTCGTCCTCGCCGCGTACGGCACCGCGACGACGCGCCTGCGCCTCGGCAACGGAGTCGTCCCGATCTACCCGCGCCACCCCGTCACGATGGCCCAGGCGGCGCTCACGCTCTCGGAGATGACAGGTGGGCGCTTCATGCTCGGGGTCGGCGTGAGCCACCGCGCCAGCATGGAGGCGATGCTCGGCCTCTCCTTGCGCGAGCCGCTCGCGGTCATGCGCGAGTACGTCGCCGTGCTCCGCGGCGCCGTCGGCGGCACCGCCGCCTTCGACGGCCGGCACTACCGCGTCAACTGGAGCCTCGCGGTCCCCGAGCGGCCCCCGGCGCCGCCGATCTACCTCGCCGCGCTGTCCCGGAACATGCTCGAGCTGGCCGGCGAGATCGCCGACGGCGTGGTCCTCTGGCTCTGCTCGCCCGGCTACGTGCGTGATGTCGCCGTGCCCGCGCTCCAGCGCGGGCGCGCGCGGGCGGGCAAGACGCTGGCGGGCTTCGAGATCGTCGCCGCGGTCCCGCTGGCGATCTCGGACGACGCCCCGGCCGCCCTCACCGCGTTCCGCGCCGAGCTCTCCCGCTATCTGACGCTGCCGTTCTACCGCGCCATGCTCGAGTCGAGCGGCCTCGGGAAGGAGCTGGCCGCGTTCGACAAGAGCGGCGAGGTCGCCGAGCCACTGCCGCGCGCCCTCGGCGCCGTCGGCGCGCCCGAGGCCGGACGATCGTTCGTCCAGGCGTACCGCGACGCCGGTGTGACGCTGCCCGCGATCCGACCGATCACCTTCCCCGACGCGCCGTGGTATCGCCGTACCCTCGAGGAAGCGTCCCGCTGGTAGCCGGCGTCGCGCTCGTCGTCGCGCTCCTGGCGACGGCGTGCGTGACGGATCGCCGGGCGGCCGTCAGTCCCACGCCGTCCGACGCCGCAGGCGCACGGACGCTTCCCGCCGATCGCGGGGCGGCCATCCTCTACGTGGCGCTCGGCGACAGCACCGTCGAGGGCGTGGGCGCCACGAGCCGCTCCCGCAACTACGTGAGCCGGCTTCACGAGCGCCTGCGCGCCGTCTATCCGGGCGCGCGCGTCGTCAACCTCGGCGTTGGCGGCGCGACCTCGGCCGACGTACGCGCGCGACAGCTCGATCGGGCGATCGCGCTGCGCCCTCACCTGGTCACGCTGGCGATCGGACCCAACGACATCACCACGCAGGTGCCCCTGGCCGCGTACGCGCAGAATCTCGAGACGATCCTCGGGCGCTTGCGCCGCGAGACGAGGGCGGTCGTCGTAGTGAATCTGATCCCCGATCTGGCGGTGACGCCGCGCTTCCGCGGCAGCCAGCACCAGGAGGCGGTCGGCCGGCAGACGATCGCCTTCAACGAGGCGCTGGAGCGCGCGAGCCGGGCCCACGGCGCGGAGCTGGTGAATCTCTACGCGGCCAGCCGGCGCGAAGTTCCGCTGCGGCCGGAGCTCATCTCGGCCGACGGCTACCACCCCTCCGACGCGGGCTACGCCCGCTGGGCGGAGCTGGTCTGGGCCGGAGTCGCGGCGCGGATGGCCGACCGGTAAGGCTCCGCCCGGCCGGTGCCCCCCAAAGGGTAAGTAAATGGATGAAACCGTCCGAGCGTCGAAGTGCGTAGAGAAGGACGAAGGGGGGATGCAAACCATGGGCGCGATCGTCGCTCTCCTGCTGGCAATGGTGGTCATCGGCGCCCCGATCGGCGCCGAAGCGACCGGGTTCAAGATCAAGGTCACGGCTCCGGGCTCTCAGCGCCCTTCCGCGGAAATCCATCGCGCTCCGGCCAATGTCATCCGTCACCACGCCGTCGGCCCGCGCTTCCCGGTGGTCGTCGTGCCGCAGCCGGTCGTCGTCGTCTCCCCGCGGCACTGCCTCGAGCCGGGGTACTGGACCTACAACTGGATCCCCCAGACCTACGTCTCGAACGAGTGGGTCGCTGGGTACTACGACTCCAACGCGCTGTGGATCGAGGGGCACTACGCACCCCGCGCCTACACCTGGGGCTACTACCAGCCGTACTGGGTCCCCGAGCGCTGGGGAAGCTGCTAGACCGGTCTCACGAGGCGAGCCCGCGTAGTGATACAACTGTAGGCCCATGCGGGCCTACATCGTGTCCCGCCTCGGCCAGACGGCGCTCGTCCTGTTCCTCTCGCTCACCGCGGTCTTCGCGATGAGCCGCCTGTCCGGCGATCCCGTTCTGCTCTTCATGCCCATGGACATCCAGGCCAAGGACGTGAACGAGTTTCGCCAGCGCCTGGGCTTCAACGATCCCGTGCCCGTGCAGTACGCGCGCTTCGTCGCGGGCGCGGCGCGCGGCGATTTCGGCGAGTCGCTCCGCTACCGGGAGGACGCGATGGGCCTCGTGCTCGCGCGGCTCCCGGCCACGCTGCTGCTCGCGTCCACCTCCCTGCTCCTGACGTTCGCGGTCGCCGTCCCGCTCGGCGTCCTGACTGCGGTGCGTCGAGACGGCCTCCTCGACCACGTCGGGACGGTCTCCACCGTGCTGGGCCAGGCCACGCCCGGCTTCTGGCTCGGGCTGATGCTGATCTACGTGTTCTCGGTCCAGCTCCGGTGGCTGCCGACGGGCGGGATCGGCGGCGTCGCTCATCTCGTCATGCCGTCGATCGTGCTGGCGGCGTTCTACTCTGCCCGCATCGCGCGCCTGACGCGCTCGGCGGTGCTCGACGCGCTGGGCGAGGAGTACGTCCTGACGGCGCGCGCCAAGGGGCTCGGCGAGGGGCGCGTGATCGGCAAGCACACGCTTCGCAACTCGGCGATCCCGATCGTGACGCTCGCCGGGCTCGAGGCGGGCCAGGTGCTGGGCGGCGCGGTGATCACCGAGACCATCTTCGCGTGGCCGGGCCTCGGCCGGCTCACGGTTCAGGCGCTGCTCAATCGCGATTTCCCCGTGGTCTTCGCCGCGGTCTTCGTGATCTCGCTCATGTACACGCTGATCAACCTGCTGGTCGACCTGGCGTACGCCTGGCTCGATCCGCGCATACGCCTGCGATGAGCCGGGCGCGACGTCCTTTCCAGCTGAAGAAATGGCTCGGCCTCGGCCTCACGCTGACGGCGCTGCTCGCGGCGCTGGGCGCGCCCTGGCTCGCGGCGCACGATCCGCTCCGCACCGATTTCGCGCAGAGCCTCAAGCCGCCGGGCGCCCCGGGCCACGCGCTGGGCACCGACCAGCTCGGTCGCGATCTGCTCGCCCGCGTCCTGCACGGCGCGAGGCTGGCGCTGTTCATCGGCGGCTGCACGGTCGTCTTGACCGCGCTCGTCGGCGGCGCGCTCGGGCTCGTCGCCGGATTCGTCGAGCGCTGGCCCTCGGCCGTGCTCATGCGCATCGCGGACGTCCAGCTCTCGTTTCCGTTCATCCTGCTGGCGATGACGATCAACGCCATCGTCGGGCTCGGCCTTCGCAACATCATCCTGAGCCTTTCGGCCGCCGGATGGGTCGTGTATGCTCGCGTCGTGCGCGGCGAGGTGCTCTCGGTCAAGCAGCGCGACTACGTTCACGCGGCGGCGGCGCTCGGCATGAGCCGGACGCGGCTCTTGCTCCGCCACGTCCTGCCCAACGTGGCGCCGTCCATCGTGGTGGTCGCGAGCCTTCAGTTCTCGTCGTTCATCGTGGCCGAGGCGGCCATCAGCTTTCTCGGATTCGGCATCCAGCCGCCAACGCCCGCGTGGGGCAGCATGCTGTCGGAGAGCCGCGACTTCCTCTACGTCGCCTGGTGGCTGGCGCTGTTCCCCGGCGGCGCGCTGGCGCTGACGGCGCTCGGCGTCAACCTGCTCGGCGACTGGCTCCGCGACACCATGGACCCGAAGCTCAGGGTCTGAGCGGCTCGACGCCGGCCATGCCCACCAGTCACTTCTTCGCCTACCTGTCGCGGATGAAGTTCATCCGCCGCTGGGGGCTCATGCACAGTACGTATCCGGAGAACATCCAGGAACACAGCCTGCGGGTGGCCCAGATCGCGCACGCGCTCGCGATCATCCGCAACCGGCTCTTCGGCGGCGACGTGAGCCCCGAGCGCACCGCGACGCTGGCGCTCTACCACGACACCAGCGAGGTCCTGACCGGCGATCTGCCCGCGCCGGTGAAGGAGTTCAATCCCGAGATCCAGCGCGCATATCACGCGATCGAGGCCGCGTCGAAGGAAAAGCTTCTCGCGCTGATTCCCGACCCGCTCAAGCCGGGCTACGAGCCGTTCTTCCGGCCCGACGCGCGCGATCGCGCGCACCGCGACCTGGTGAAGGCCGCCGACAAGCTCTGCGCCTACCTCAAGTGCCTCGAGGAGACCGGCGCCGGCAACCCCGAGTTCGCCCAGGCCGAGAAGGCGCTGCGGGCGAGCGTGGACAGTCTCGACCTGCCGGAGGTCCGCTATTTCCTGGACACGTTCGTCCCGAGCTTCCGCCTCACGCTCGACGAGCTGAACTGAGCCGGAGGGGTTGCATTGAAGGAGACCGCATGCGTCGAGTGAGTGCGCGGCTGGCCCTCTCGAGCTGGCTCGTTCTGCTGTGGGCGCTCCCCGTCCAGTCCCAGGGTCGCGGCAAGGAGATCGTGGTCGGGCTGGGCGCCGAGCCCCGCACGATGCTCGCCGTAACGATCGTGGACTGGACGACCAACAACATGCTCGAGCACATCTACGATCGCCTGCTCGACCGCGACGCCAAGACCCTCAAGCCCAGGCCGATGCTCGCCACCGGATGGAAGATCATCAACGACACCACCTGGGAGTTCACGCTGCGTCAGGGCGTCAAGTTCCACAACGGCGAGCCGTTCAACGCCCAGTCGGTCAAGGCGACGCTCGAGTACGCGCAGGATCCGGCCAGCAAGAGCCATTACGCGGCCTCCTCGTACTGGAAGCCGGTCAAGGAAGTACAGATCGTCAACGACTACATGGTGCGGCTGATCACCGAGAAGCCGTGGCCGAGCCTCATCGACCACGCCTCGCTGACCAATTCGCTCATGATGCCCGCGAAGGCGTTGAAGGAGCAGGGGGCGCAGGCGCTCGCGCAGAAGCCCCTCGGCACGGGCCCATTCAAGTTCGTCGAGTGGAAGCGCGACGACCGCCTGGTCCTCGAGCGCAACCCGGACTACTGGCAAGGGCCCGCCGATGTGAGCCGGGTCACGTTCCGCTTCATCCCGGAGTTCAGCGCGCGCCTGGCGGCTCTGCTCTCGGGCGAGATCGACGTCATGAAGGATGTGCCGCCCCACGCGATCGAGGCGGTGGACCGGAGCGGGCGCGCCAAGGTGCGTTCGACGGTATCCTCCCGCATCAACTACCTGGCGCTCGTAACCCTGAAACCGGGGCCGATGCAGGACATCCGCGCCCGCCGGGCCATGAACCACGCCCTCGACGTCGACGAGCTGATCAAGCAGGTGCTCAAGGGCCAGGCGACCAGGATGTGCGG
>QHSM01000361.1 GCA_003221595.1 Candidatus Rokuibacteriota bacterium
CGGCCGTGTACACGGATCTCACCGGCGTCGCCCGGGATGAAGCCGCCGAGGACGTGGAGCAGGGTGCTCTTGCCGCAGCCGCTCGGCCCGACGACCGTGACGAACTCACCGTCGGCGACGGACAGATGCGCCAGGTCGAGCACGTCGAGCGTCCGCCCGTCCCGGACGTACGCCTTGCGGAGTCCCACGACTTCCAGGGCGGGCGTGCCCACGTCAGCGCCTCGCTTCGTCCCGGGGCGGCCATGCCAGGAGCCCCTCGAGCGATGCCTGGACTCGCTCGGTCGCGCGAGCTGCGCGCAGGATTCGTCGGTTTCGCAGCCAGCATGCGAGTACTCCGGTGAGCTGTCCCTCTTCGCCGATCTGCCGCGACAGCCGCGCGATCGTGTCGACTCGTTGCTGACGGCGCGCCACGTACGCGGCGAGCGCCGCCGGCACGTCCTTGTCGCCGCGATCGGCCCTCATCAGCTCGCCGGCGAGAACCGCGGCGTCCTCCATCGCCATCCCCGCGCCCTGCCCCATGTTCGGCGTCAGCGCGTGCGCGGCATCGCCCAGGAGCGCGACGCGGCCGCGGGCCCAGCTCGTCCGCTGGACTTCCTCGATGTCGGTGCAGACCACGCCGTCCGTCGAGGCGAGCGCGCCGAACGCGCGGCGCACCCGCGAGTCGCTGAACTCATCGAACGCGGCCGGCAGCGCCTCGGCGCTCTCGAGCGCCCAGGCCCGGCTCTCCCGCGGCGAGTTGAAGGTCGTCCAGACGTAGAGCTGGCCGCCGCCGATGGGGACGAGACCGACGCGCCGCCCGTGCCCGAGGAACTCGGTGAAGTGCTCGAGGCCGTCGCGGTTGGGCACGACGAATCGATGGGAGCGGTACCCGAGGTACTCGGGCTCGCCGGCGCCGAAGAATCGCGCCCGCACGCTGGAGCGGATGCCGTCGGCGCCGACCAGCACGTCACCCGTGAAGGTCTCGCCGCCCTCGGTCTCGACGCGCACACCGTCCGGCCCGGCGTCGAGGGCGACGATGCGCGCGTCGAGGTGGATGACCCCGGGCAGCAGGCCGTCGTGCAGGCACTCCTGCAGGTGAGCCCGGTGGAGCAGCGCTCCGACAGCGAGCCGGCCGTCGGCGTAGAGCGGGCGGTAGTCCCGTCTCGCCAGCGGCCTCCCGCGGTGGTCGAGCGTCTCCCGCGCCAGGTAGGGCGCGCTTCGCGAGCGCACGGACGCCGCCAGGCCGTTCGCCTCGAGCACGCCCATGGCGTTGGGGTTCATGATGATCCCGGCGCCCACCGTCGCCAGCTTGGGGGCGCGCTCGAGCACGACGACGGGGAGCCCGACGATCGAGAGCTCGTGCGCCAGTGAGAGCCCGCCGATGCCGCCGCCCACGACGATGGTGGAGAGGGGCATCGGCGGGCGAAGCTCAGGTGGCCAGGCCGAACAGCGAGGTCATCCTCCGGGCGTCGAGCATTCCCGCCATCGCCTCGTCCGACGGGCGCTTCTCGAAGCGGCTCGCCGCGTCGAGAACCTTGGGCAGGAGGGCGAGGTCGCCGACGGTGTTCAGAAAGATTGCCGGCACCCCGAGCACCCAGTGGACGGCGCGATCGATGTCCGCCTGGTCCTCGAGCGGCTGATACCACGTCGTGTGGTTCTTGTCCGTGGTCGCCCACGGACCTCGCGCGATCGACTTGATGGTCTGAACGGCCACGTTGCGCTCGCGGCAGATGGTCAGGATCTCCTCGAAGCTCCGCCGGTAGCGCTCGTTCTCGGCCATGAAGAAGTTGTAGGGGAGCAGCACCGAGTCGAAGTCGAAGCGGGCGAGGCTCCGCCGGTGCATGACGGGAATCGTCCAGCCGTGACCGGTGACCCCGATGAACCGCGTCAGGCCCTGCTGGCGCGCTTCGATCGCCGCTTCGAGCACGCCGCCGGGCCCCATCGCCTGGTCCCAGTCGTCGGGGTGCCCGAGCGAGTGCAGCTGGAGCAGATCGACCTGATCGACGCGCAGCCGCTCGAGGGAACGGTGGATGTCCTCGCGTCCCTCGCGCGCGGTCCGGGAGCCCGTCTTCGTCGCCAGGAAGAAGTCCTTCCGGTGACGGGCCATCCAGGGACCGATGCGAAGCTCGGAATCACCGTAGCGCGCGGCGGTGTCGATGTGATTGACGCCATGGCGCAGGAGCACCTCGAGGGTGCGATCGGCATCTGCCTGACTCGCGCGAGCCAGGGCCGCAGCGCCGAAGAGCGTGACGCTGCTGAGATGGCCGGTTCGTCCGAACGGTCGCCGCTCGATCATCAAGAGACCTCCCGCCGGTGGGCTTGTCGACGTGGATCGCGCGAGGAGGCGACCGGCGGCGTCGACCGCCGGTCGCCCCCGAAGGCCATGACTAGCGTGAAGCGGGCGCGTACTTCCCGGTCAGCTGCGGCGTGGTGCCCTCGAGCTTCTTCTCCTGCCGGTCCAGTCGCGTCTCGCGGCCCCAGGTGCGCTTGAGGTCGTCGCGGATGTTGAAGTGCAGGCGCCCCAGACCCTCGGTCTCGATCTCGATCCGATCGCCGTTCTGGAAGCCGCTCAGCCCGCGGTGATTCGTGCCGGTCGCGATGACGTCGCCCGGGTCGAGCGAGTGGATCGAGGTGACCCATTCGATGCAGCGCGGAATCTTGTGGGCCATGTCGCTGGTGTTGTAGTTCTGCTTGAGCGTGCCGTTCACCCAGAGCTTCACCTGCAGCCGGTGCGGATCGGGGATCTCGTCCGCCGTGACGATGTACGGCCCCATGGGGCAGAAGGTGTCGCGCGATTTCATCTGGTAGAAGGTGTTGCCGCTCGGGGGAAGGCCGCGCGCCGAGCCGTCGATGAAGTTCATGTAGCCGAAGATGTAGCTCATCGCCTGGCCGGCGGGGACCCCGGTCGCCTTCTTGCCGATCACGAGCGCCACCTCGGCCTCACCCTCGAAGATGGTGGCCGGCGCGTCGGGAAGCACCATGGTGTCGCCGTCGCCGATGACGGAGTTGGGGGACTTGTGGAACGCGTTGATGGGCGCGGGCTCGGAGCGCGTCCCGTCCTCCATGTAGTTCACGGCCATCGCGACGATGTTGTAGGGCTTCGGGATCGGCGGCCTGATCCGGACCTGGCTGACCGGCTTGCCCTGACCACGGGCGGCCGCGCTTTCCAGGCGTCCCTTGTAGTCCGCGAACCGCTCGATCAACCCGCTGATCAGGTTGTGCGGCCCCGTGTGGGGGATGTCCTTCACCGCGTCCGACACGTCGACGACGGCGTCACCCTTGAGCACACCCAGCTTGAAATCGTCGAAGAACAGAAGCTTCATGGGTCCCTCCTGCGGGTTGGTCTGACGCCAGACTATAGCAGCGTTCGCGCGAGCGGGACAGTGGGCCGGCCGGCTGGACGTGGCAGTGCGCGCCGCAGATCGTCGCGGGGCTGGGGCCCCGCCGACCGAGGGGCGCCCTATGGACTAAATGGCGTCCGCGCCCTATTCTCCCGGAACCAGGAGGAGCCACGATGGCCGGGCCCGTTCAAGTCTCGCTCAGGATTCCGGGGACGTCGCCGATGCCGGAGCTGCTCCGGACGATCCAGGATGTCGAGGCGGCCGGCTTCGACGGCGCGGGGATCCTCGATAGCCAGCTCCTGTGCCGCGACACCTTCGTGACACTCGGCCAGGCGGCCGGCCGGACGTCGCGGCTCACGCTGTTTCCCGCGGTGACGAACCCGTTCTCGCGCCACGTCTCCGTGCTGGCGGGCGCGATCCAGACGGTCGCCGAGCTGGCGCCCGGGCGCACGAAGGTGGTGATGGGTACGGGCTACACGTCGGCGAGCACGATCGGTCGCAAGCCGGCCACGCTCGCCGAGATGCGCGCGTGCATCACCGATCTGCGCCGCCTCCTGGCCGGCGAGGCTGTGGACTTTCAGGGCACGCCGGGCCGCCTGGCGTTCGCGAAGGGGCGGCCGGTCTCCCTGCTGATGGCGGCCTCGGGGCCCAAGGCCATCGAGCTGGCCGGCGAGGTCGCCGACGGCGTCATGCTCCTGGTCGGATTTCATCGCGGCATCGTGGACGCCGTGCTGACGCACCTGGAAAAGGGCGCGCGCCGCAGCGGGCGGAAGCTCGAGGACCTCGACATCGTCTGGGCGGTACGCACGGGGCTCGCGGACACGATGGCCGAAGCGCGGCGGCAGGCGCGCCCCACCGTCGTGCATCAGGGCATCATGCGCGTCCACTCCCGATGGCTCGGGCACACGGGACTGTCGATTCCGCACTTCGACGTTCCACCAAGCGTCTACCGCATCTACCCCGATCTCTCGCACGCGCAGGACTGGGAGCAGGCGATCGCCGCCACGTCGTTCGTCCCCGACGAGGTCATCGCCGAGCTGTGCGATGCCCTGGGGCTGGTCGGCACGCCGGAGCATTGCGCCCGGCGCATCATCGAGATGACCGGCGCCGGCGTCCGGAGTCTCTACGTCATGGCCTTCCAGACCTTCGTCGGGCCGGAGCAGGAGATCCGAACGTTCCGCGACGAGGTGTTCCCCCGGCTGAAGACCGCCGGATATCGGTGAGGAGAGACGATGACGGACGGAAAGCTCCACGGTCGCGTCGCGCTCATCACGGGCGCCAGCCGTAACATCGGTCGCGCGACCGCGCTGGCGTTCGCGGCCGAGGGCGCGGATCTCGTCCTGAATACGCGGGCCAACGCCGACGAGCTGGAGGCGGTCGCCGCCGAGTGCCGGAAGGCGGGCGTGCGCGCCGTGACCGTGCTGGCCGACGTGGCCGACCCGGCCGCGGTCGAGTCGATGGTCCAGCGAGGGCTCGCCGAGCTCGGGGCGATCGACATCCTCGTCTGCAACGCGGCGATCCGGCCCCACAAGGCCCTGACCGACACGTCGATCGAGGAATGGCACCGCGTGCTCGACGTGAACCTGAACGCCGGCTTCTACCTGGCGCGCGCCGTGGTGCCCGGGATGAAGACCCGCCGCCGCGGAAGCATCATCGCGCTCGGGGGCCAGTCGAGCCTGACGAGCCGCCCGAACACCGTCGCGGTGACCGTGGCCAAGACCGGGCTGCTCGGTCTCGTACGCGCGCTCGCCGCCGAGCTGGGGCCGTTCGGCATCCGGGTCAACATGGTGGCGCCGGGCTACATCGACACCGAGCGGCGCTACGCCGACTGGTACCCGGAGTTCCGCGAGGCGCCGCCGGGCGCGGCCGAGCGGCTCGAGCAGATCCCGCTGCGCCGGCTCGGCCGGCCGGAGGAGATCGCCGACGCGTGCCTGTTCCTGGCCTCCGACGCTTCCGCCTACATCACCGGCGACGTCATCCGCGTGATGGGCGGCCGCGTCATCAGCTGACGCCGCGCCGCGCTCAGCGGCCGCTGAGCGCGGTGATCAGGTACACGCCGAAGACGATCAGGAGCGTCCCCATCACCACGCGGGTGGTGAGCCGCTCGACGTCTCGCAAGAAGAACGGCGCCAGGACGAGGACGAAGATCGGCGCCGTCCCATAGAGCGGTGTGACCACGCTCACCCGGCCCATGCTGAGGGCCACCACGTTCATGAACACGCCGACGTTCTCCGCCAGGCCGGCGACCGCGAAGTAGGCGAGGCTGCGGCCCCGGCACACCATGATCTCCGGGCGGCCGGAGGCCAGCAGGAACGCGGTGTACGCCACCAGCGCGGTCGTCACGTTGATCGCCGAGCCCACGACCGCCGACGTATCGCTCAGTCCGAGCTTTCGCAGCACCGTCACGACGCCGAAGCACACCGCCGACAGGAGGGGGAGCGCGAGCTGCCCGAGCCGGAAGCCGAGCCGCTTCCCGCCGAGCGAGAGCAGCGTGGTACCGACGACGATCACCACCGTGCCGATCACGATCGGCACCGTGATGGACTGCCGACGGTGCCGATCAGGCCCGCGCATATGAAGAAGAGCGCTCCCCGGGGCGAGACGTGGCCGAGGCCGCCGGTGGCGATGACCGCGATCCACAGGCTCACCGTCCCGACGACGACGTTGACGAAGAATCCCGCGTACGGGTCGCTGGCGCGCAGCCCCTGCCGGATGTAGATCGTCGCGAGCGCCGAGAAGAACGCACCCCCGAGCGCGAGGAGGTGCAGGGTCTGTGGCATCATGTGGCGACGTTCATCCTACTCGGAGGTGTCCATGAGGCGCGTCATCATTCCGCTTGGCATCGCGTTCATTGCCTGCCTGGCCTTCTTCGGATCGCCGCGGCCGGCGTCGGCGGCACCCGACGGCACCGTGACCTGGGGTGTGCACATCACGCTGGCGTCGCGCTGGCTCGATCCGGCCGAGACCGAGGGAATCATCACGCCGTTCATGTTCCTGTACGCGCTCCACGACGCGCTCGTGAAGCCGATGCCGGCCGGCTGGAACACGCCGAGCCTGGCCGAGTCGTGGACCCAGTCGAAGGACGGGCTCACGTACGAGTTCGTCCTGCGCAAGGGAGTCAAGTTCCACAACGGCGACCCGGTGACGACCGAGGACGTGAAGTTCTCGTACGACCGCTACCGCGGCGCCGGCGCGAAGCTGCTCAAGGACCGCGTCAAGGACGTGCAGATCGTCGACGCCGGCCGCATTCGATTCCTGCTCAAGGAGCCGTGGCCCGACTTCATGACGTTCTACGGGACCTCGGCCACCGGAAGCGGCTGGGTCGTGCCGAAGAAGTACGTCGAGAAGGTCGGCGACGACGGCTTCAAGCGGGCGCCGATCGGCGCGGGGCCGTACAAGTTCGTGAGCTTCAATCCGGGCGTCGAGCTGGTGCTGGAGGCCTACGAGGGCTACTGGCGCAAGACGCCCAGCATCAAGCGGCTCGTGCTCCGGAGCCTGCCCGAGGAGACCACGCGGGCCGCGGCCCTCAAGAAGGGCGAGGTCGACATCGCGTACCTCCTGACCGGGCCCGTCGCCGAGGACATCCAGCGCACGCCGGGGCTCAAGCTCACGGCGCCGAGCCAGTCGAGCGGCGTCTTCTGGCTCGACATGCCCGACCAGTGGGATCCCAAATCGCCGTGGGCCGACCGGCGGGTACGGCTGGCCGCCAGTCACGCCATCGATCGCAAGTCGCTGAACCAGGCCGAGACGCTCGGGTTCTCGCGTCCGACCGGCGGCATCATTCCCCGGGCCTTCGAGTTCTCGAAAGCGTTCGAGCCGGCGGCCTTCGATCCGGCGCGCGCCAAGCAGCTCATGGCCGAGGCGGGGTATCCCAACGGCTTCGACGCCGGCGATTTCTATCCGTGGCCGCCGTACACGTCGATGGGCGAGGCGCTCGCCTCGTACCTGCAGACCGTCGGGATCAGGTCGCGCATCCGGACCATGGAGCGCGCGACTCTCACCACGGCGTGGCGCGAAAAGAAGCTCAAGGGGCTGATCGTCGGCATCACCGGCGCGGGCGGCAACGCCGCGACGCGGCTCGAGGCGTACGTCAGCAAGGAGGGCGTCTACACCGCTGGCGTCATTCCGGAGGTCGAGGATCTCTTCCAGCGTCAGGCGCGCGAGACCGACGTGAAGCGGCGCGAGGCGCTGATCCACCAGATCCAGCAGATCCTCCACGACCGCCTGACGCACGTGCCGATCTACGAGCTTGCCTTCACCTGGGGCATCGGCCCGCGGCTCGAGGAGCCGGGGATCAGCCTCATCAAGGGCTATGCGTACTCGGCGCCGTACGAGGATATGAAGCTGAAGCGACCCTAGAACTTGAGGAAGCCCTTGAGCGCGGCGAGGACGGCGTCGGGGTTGTCCTCGTGCAGCGTGTGCACGGCGTGCGGGATCTCGACGAACTGGCCGCGCGGGAGCTCCTTGGCCATCCGCTCGGCGACGTCGCGGTCCAGCACGGTGCTGCTCTCGCCGCGCAGGACGAGGCTCGGCGGCGTGATGCTCCGGAGCACCGCCCACCAGTCGAGGTCGAGCTGGGAGCGCCGCTCCTTGACGCTCGGGTGCCACGTCCAGACCAGCGCGCCGTCGGCCCGCTGGCGCAGGCTCGACGCGGCGACCCAGCGGTAGTAGTGGATCCCCGGATACGGGTTGCCGCGATACAGGTGCTGCGCCGCCTGCTCGATGCTCTCCCACGTCGCCGGCTCGGGCGGGCCCGCGGGAGCGAGCGCCGCGCGCTTGCTGACCTCCGGACCGATGTCGACGATCACGAGCTTCTGGATGAGCTCCGGGCGCTTCGACGCGAAATAGATCGCGTTGCGGCCGCCCATCGACAGTCCGACCAGGACGAGCGTGGTCAGGCCGAGCTGGTCGATGACGCCGCCGATGTCGTCGAAGGACGCGAGGGCGTTGTAGACCTCGGCGGGGTCACTGTCACCGTGGCCCCGCTGGTCCATCGCGTACACGTGGAAGTGCGGCTGGAGCGCGATGCTGAGCGTGTCCCAGGCGTGCGCGTGGCCGGTGAAGCCGTGCAGGAGCAGCAGCGGTGTGCGGCCCTCGCCGCCCCAGTCGAGGACGTGGAGGCGCAGACCCTTCACCGAGAAATAGCGATCGAGCGGCCTCAGCAGATTCATGGTCGGGCCCCCAGGCGGCGAGTCGGGTCGGTGGAACGCATCGCATACCCTTATCGCCCCGTTCGGGCCGGGAAGCAAGCGGGTGGCGGCGAAAGGTCCCTTCCGCCGCCACCCGGAGAAGTCAGCCGCCGGCTGTCGCCCGCTTACCGTGCGGGCAGCACCATGAACGAGGTCGCGATCTTCTGGCCATCCTTCTCTTCGTAGCTCGCCTTCACGCTGGCGCCCGGCTTCAGCGACTGCTTCTCCACGGTCAGGGTGGGCGGGAGCGTGAGCTGGGTGCCGTCATCGAGCGTCACCATATGGCCGCTCGGATCGACGCTCTTGATCTTGCCCTGAACCTCGGCGGCCCAGGCGATCGGCGCCAGCACCATGACGAACGCGACGACGGACAGCACCAGGACACTGCATACCTTCTTCATCAGGGCCCTCCTCGATGATTGAGAGTTTCTCCTCGGCGCCAGACGGCGAGAC
>QHSM01000362.1 GCA_003221595.1 Candidatus Rokuibacteriota bacterium
CGGTGATGTAGTCCTCGGTCCGCTTGTCGCGCGGATTCGTGAACAGCCCGCGCGTGACCCCGACCTCGACCAGCTCGCCCAGCAGCATGAAGCCCGTGTAGTCCGAGACGCGCGCCGCCTGCTGCATGTTGTGGGTCACGATGACGATCGTGTAGCTGTTCTTGAGCTCGAGCATCAGCTCCTCGATCTTGGCGGTGGCGATCGGATCGAGCGCGGAGCAGGGCTCGTCCATGAGCAGCACGTCCGGCTCGACCGCGATGGCGCGGGCGATACACAGCCGCTGCTGCTGGCCTCCCGAGAGCCCGAGCGCGCTCTCGTTGAGGCGATCGCCGACTTCGTCCCATAGCGCGGCGCCGCGAAGGCTCCGCTCCACGATTGCCTCGAGGTCGGTCCGGCCCCCGGTCCCGAGGATCCGCGGACCGTAGGCCACGTTCTCGAAGATCGACTTCGGGAACGGATTCGACTTCTGGAAGACCATGCCGACGCGCTTGCGCAGCTCGGTGACGTCGAGCGTCGGATCGTGGATGTCGGTCCCGCCGATCCGGATGTTGCCGGCCATCCGGACGCCGTCGACCAGGTCGTTCATCCGGTTCAGGCACCTGAGGAGGGTCGTCTTGCCGCAGCCGGAGGGACCGATGTACGCGGTCACCCGGTGCTTGGGAATGGACATGGAGATGTCCTTCAGCGCGAGCTTCTCGCCGTACCAGAGCGAGACGTGCTCGATCTCGACCATCGGCGCTTCCATGATACCCGCAGCGCTCGCCTGGGCATTCAAGCTCGCGGCGACCTGGACCTGGGTGGCCATTGCCCTCTCCTGTAAAGGTTACACCGCCGACATCGCGTACTTGCGGCGCAGGCGGTTGCGCATCCGGATTGCGAACAGGTTGAGCAGCACGACGATCGCCAGCAGCAGGAGCGTCGTGACGAACACCATGGGGCGCGCCGCATCCACGTTCGGCGACTGGAACCCCACGTCGTAGATGTGAAAGCCCAGATGCATGAACTTCCGCTCGAGGTGCACGAACGGCCAGAAGCCGTCGATCGGCAGGGACGGGGCGAGCTTCACCACCCCCGTGATCATCAGGGGCGCCACCTCGCCGGCGGCGCGGGCCATGGCGAGGATCAGCCCGGTCAGGATCGACGGCATCACCGCGGGCAGCACGACCCGGAGCGTGGTCTCGAGCTTGGTCGCGCCCAGCGCCAGGGACGCCTCGCGCATGCCCCGCGGGATCGCGGCCAGCCCTTCCTCGGTGGCGACGATCACGACCGGCACCGTGAGCAGCGCCAGCGTCAGCGAGGCCCATAGAACGCCGCCGGTGCCGAACGTCGGGCTGGGCAACGCCTCGCTGAAGAACATCCGGTCGATCGCGCCGCCGACGAAGTAGACGAAGAAGCCGACGCCGAACACGCCGAACACGATCGACGGCACGCCGGCCAGGTTGTTGACGGCGATCCGCACGGCGCTGACGAACGTGCCCTGCCGGGCGTACTCGCGCAGGTAGAAGGCTGCGAGCACGCCGAGGGGGGTCACCATCACCGACATGATCAGCACCAGCATGACCGTGCCGAAGATCGCGGGGAACACGCCGCCCTCGGTATTCGATTCGCGCGGATCGTCCGCCACGAACTCCCAGACGCGGGCGAGATAGCGGGCGCTCTTGCCCGCGAGGCTCATCGTGTTCGGCGTGTCGACGTGCACGAGCTGGATGAGGGGCAGGTCCTTCTCCTTGCCTCCCTCGGCGCTGACGACGACGCTCGCCGTCTGCCGCCCGCGAAGCTCGGTCAGTCGCGCTGGCTGTCCCTGCTAGCGGCTCTGCAGCGCCGCCATTTCTCCCTGGAGGGCCTCCACCGCCGGGCCGCTCGACGTCCCGGCCAGCGCCAGGCTCCGGAGACGGAGCCGGATTTTCTCCTGAGCGTGGTTGATCGCGCCGACCGCGCCCTTCTCGATCGACTTGATCTCCCGGCGCGCGCGCGCGGCGTCGGGCAGGCGCCGCTTCACCTCGGCGAGGCCCGGCCCCGAGCCTACCGCCACGACGCGACCGGCTTCCCGGACCTCCTTGATCGTTCCGATCAGGAGCCCCCACTCGGTACGCTCTATGACCACGACGTCCCGCGGATACTCCCGACCGGCGATCGCCGCCTCGTCCACCCACCGGAAATCGGCGCCGTAGAGGTCACGGTTGGCGACCTTGAGCTTGACGCGGTGCTGGCCGGGGCGATCCGGGATCGCCTCGCGCTCGACGCGCACGCCCGTCACCTTCGTGCCATCGGTGAGCGTCAGGCGCACGACGTCGGCGGGCCAGAAGAAGCCGAGCCCGTTGGCGGCGATGAGACCCAGGAGGCCGAGCACCAGCACCAGCGCGAAGGCCAGCGCGCCGCCGGTCAGCCAGATGAAGGGCTCGCCGCTTCTCCAGAACTGCCGCGCTCCGCGGCTCACAGGTACCGGTACCGCTGCCGGAGCTTGAGCCGGACCAGCTCGGCGACCGTGTTCACCACGAACGTCAGGCAGAAGAGCAGGAACGCGGCCAGGAACAGGACGCGGAACAGCGTTCCGCCGTCCGGCGCCTCGGGCAGCTCCACCGCGATGTTCGCCGACAGCGCGCGGAAGCCGTTGAAGATCGACCAGTCCATGACCGGGGTGTTGCCGGTCGCCATCAGGACGATCATCGTCTCGCCGACGGCGCGCCCGAAGCCGATCATGATCGCCGAGAAGATCCCGGGGCTGGCGGTCGGCAGGACGATCCGGATCGCCGTCTGCCAGCGGTTGGCGCCGAGGGCGAAGGACCCGGCGCGCAGGTGCTGGGGCACGTTCGCGAGCGAATCCTCGGCGATCGTGAAGATGATCGGGATCACGGCGAAGCCCATGGCGATCCCGACCACGAGCGAGTTGCGCTGGTCGTACGTGAGTCCGAGCACCGTCAGGAGCCAGCCGCGGTAGTTTCCGCCGAGCAGCGTGCGCTCGACCAGCCCGCCGAGGGCCAGCGCCACCGCGGCGCCGGCCACGACGACGGGCAGGACCATGAGCATCTCGGTGCCGCTGCGGACGCGACCGCGGATCGTCGCCGGCACCGCCCGCCACCCGGCGAGCGCCGCGAGGATCCCGAGCGCGACGACGAACGGCATGAGAAACAGCCCGGGGACGACGCGTTCGACCACCGGTGCCAGCCAGAGGCCGGCGAAGAATCCCAGGACGACGCTCGGCAGCGCCGCCATGATCTCCACGACCGGCTTCACGTAGTTCTTGATCGCCGGATGCATGAACTCGCTCACGTAGACGGCGGCGAGCAGCGCGATCGGCACCGCGAACAGGAGCGCGTAGAACGTGCCCTTCAGCGTGCCGTAGACGAGCGGTGTGAGGCTGAGCTTCGCCTCGAAATCGTCCGTCCCGCCGGTCGACTGCCAGACCCAGGCAGGCTCCGAGTAGCCTTCGTACCGCTGGCACCGGTGGTCGAACGCGTCGTCCCCGGGCTGTTTCTCATGCCGTTCGTCGTCGCGCTCGGGATCCTCGCGGCGCTCGCCGCCGCCGAGGCCGGGAACGAGCTGCCAGGTCGAGACGCCACCCTGGCCGTCCCCGACCACGAGCGTCCGGTCGCCGATGAGCAGTCCGAGGGCCGTGATCGGCGCCTCGCCCGCGTCCGCCGCCCCGGCCCGCCTGGGTTCCTGGACGTTCCGCATGTCGTACCAGACGAGCTGGCCGCGGGACGTGCCGATGAACAGGTCCTCGCCGCGGCCGTCCAGCCTCAGGGCCGTGATCTCGCCATCGAACGGGACCTCCAGCGACGCGCTCGACTCCTGACGGCCAGTTGGTCCGATCAGCGACTTCTTCTCCGCGACGCTGTGAATGGCCAGCGTCGTCCGCCCCACCTGGGCGATCGTGACCGGTCCCCGGCCCGTGACCGCGCCCGTCAGCCGCGCGATCGCCCTGTTCTTTCCGGGGTCCATATTCACCGGCGCGCCGAACTCGGATTGAGGAGTGACCGTACGCCGGCCATCGCGAAACGCGACATCGAACTTGATGCTGAGCGGCAGAGCCCGACCGTCGGAGGTCCCGAGGAGAAGGCTGTCTTTCCCGAGGGCGGCGACCGTGGTGACCGTCGCCCCGCCAAGCCCGGGCGCCGTCGCGCCAGCCATCGGCCCTTGTCCGCCCAGGGCAACGAGTGCTATCGCCCCGGTCCGGGTGACGACGAACCCGACCTCGCGATACTCGTCGACGCCGACGGAGTCACCGCGGGCGGGGACGGCCGCCTTCGCCGGGGGGTAGCTGCCGGCCGCCGACGCGGACGGGGCCTTGAAGAGTGGGTAGACCTCGATGGCGATGACCAGCAGGATGGCCAGGATCGAGGCGATGA
>QHSM01000363.1 GCA_003221595.1 Candidatus Rokuibacteriota bacterium
CTTCTTGATCTCGTCCTTGAGCATGCTCGGCCTCCCGATCCGGAAAGTACCCGCTTGGCCGGGAGATGATGCGACGAAGCTTGACGGCCGGTCAAGCGCCGACTTCGCGCACGATGATCGCGCCCGGCTCGGTCAGGTGCCGACGCGGAGCGGCGCGCCCAGCTCCCGGAGCAGCGCGATGGTCGACAGGTAGGAGAGCTTGCCGGTTCTTGGATTTTCCGACGGGACGTTCTCGACCTCGACGACGAGCCGCCCGAACTCGCCCTGCACGACGATACGGTGCCGGTTCAGCGGGAACTCGGGCGCCGCGAAGATCTTGATGCGCGTCTTCTCCGGGCCGATGCCGGCAAGCGACAGCGCCGCCACGACGTTGACGTTCGCCGGAAACGCCCGGCAGGCCTCGGTCGCGGACCCCTCGAAGATCAGCGTCTCCTGCGTGATCGCGTCGAGGTCGATCTTCTGCTGCTCGATCCACGGCGCGCCCGCGAGCCCGCGCGGCGGCTTGCGGCTCTCCATCGTGACCGAGGTGATCGCCCCGACCCGGGCGCCCTTGACGCCGTCGAGGCCGGCGATGGCCGCCGACGGAACGATGATGCGGCAGCGATTCGCCGCCGCGAGGTCTACCCAGTCCTGCCGGCCGAGGAGCCCGCCGCAGGAGAGCACCACGAGATCGCGGCCGGCCCTCAGGGTCTTCGGCGCGATCTCCTGGAGGTGCTGCTGCGTCGACGCCTCGACGACGAGGCCGGACGCCGCGATGAGCTCGTCGAGCGAGAGGAACGGCGCCGGGGAGCCGAGGCTCTTCAGGAAGTCCGTCGCCTTCGCGCGGTCGCGCGCGGTGGCGCCGGCCAGGCGGAGGCCGGGAATCCCGTCGTCGAGGGCGCGGCAGAGCTGACGGCCGATCGCGCCGAGACCGACGATGCCCACGTCCATGATGGCCGCATGCTATCATGCCTCAGGCACTGGAATGACGGCAGCGCAAGGTCTGCGGCAGCCGCTCGAGCGCCTCTATCGCGAGTTCGACTACGGCGCCCGCATCGAGCTCGACGCCATCCGGTTCCCCCTCCGCTATACGGATCTCCGCGACCGCGAGATCGTCGGTCTGCTCACCGCGTGCCTCGCCTACGGGCGCGTCGATCTCTTCAGCCGCCAGCTGGAAGGCGTGCTCGCGGCGATGGGGCCGTCGCCCGCGGAGTTCGTGAGGGGGTTCGACGCGCGCCGCGACGCGCCCGCGTTCGGGAGCTTCTGGTATCGCTTCAACCGGCCGCGGGATCTGGTCGCGTTCTGTGTCGCCGCCCGCGATCTCCTCCTGCGTCACGGCACGCTCGAGAAGTGCTTCCTGGCCGGCGACGCCGCCGCGGCCGGCCCGATCGGGCCGGCGCTCGAGCGATTCGCGCGGGCATTCCTGGAGGCCGACCTGCGCGAGGTGTTTGTCCGTGGCAAGATCTCGCGGGGCTACCGCCATCTCTTTCCGCTTCCCTCCGCGGGCGGGCCTTGCAAGCGCCTGCAGCTCTTCCTGCGCTGGATGGTCCGCCGAGAATCGCCGGACTTCGGCCTCTGGACCTCGATCTCTCCGGCGCGGCTCCTCATGCCGATCGACACACACGTCGAGAACATCAGCCGCTCGATCGGCCTCACGCGCCGCCGCTCACGCAACTGGAAGATGGCCGAGGAGATCACCGCGCGGCTCGCCCTGATCGACGCCGCCGATCCGGTGAAGTTCGACTTCGCGCTCTGCCACAAGCGGATGTCGGGCGACTGTCTCGATCGCCGCGACGCGCGCGTCTGCACGCCGTGCGGCTTCAAGCCGGTCTGCCTGCACTGGAAAGGACGCCGTGCCTGAGCCGACGCTGGTGGCGATCGGCCTCGTCCTGGGCGCGCTGTTCGCCTGGCTGGTCGCGCGCGCGCATTTCGACGCGCGCGCCCGCGCCCGGCGGCGGGAGCTGGACGCGCGCATCAAGGAGCTGGAGACGATGGAGGGTGAGCGGCGCCGCCAGCTCGCCGAGCGCTTGCAGGAGCTGGCCACAGTCCGGCGCGATCTCGCGGCCGAGCAGGAGCGGCGCACCCAGGCCGAGACACGCCTGGCGTCGGAGCGTCAGAACCTCGACGAGCAGCGCCGGCTGCTCGGGGAGGCCGAGACGTCGCTCCGGGACACCTTCGCGGTCCTCAGCGGCGAGGCGCTCCGGCGGAGCAACGCCGAGTTCCTGACGCTCGCGGAGGAGCGACTGGGCCAGCGCCAGAAGGAGATCGACACGAGCGTCCGTCCGCTGCAGGAAGCGCTGATCCGCTACGAGGAGCACGTGCGCGAGGTCGAAAAGGCGCGCACGGGCGCCTACGCGAGTCTCGAGGCGCAGGTGCGGGCCCTGAGCGAGCAGGCCGGCAGCCTGGCGACGGCCATGCGCTCGCCCCAGGCGCGCGGGCGCTGGGGCGAGCTGACGCTGCGCCGGGTGGCCGAGCTGGCGGGCCTGAGCGCGCATTGCGACTTCGTCGAACAGGTGACGACCGAGAGCGAGGGCCGCCGGCAGCGGCCGGACATGGTGGTGCACCTGCCGCGCCGCCGGCAGATCGTCGTGGACGCCAAGGTTCCGCTCACGGCGTATCTCGACGCGATGGAGGCGTCGACGCCGGACCAGCGCCGCGCCGCGCTCGAGCGGCACGCGCAGCAGGTGCGCGCGCACGTGCAGGCGCTGGCCAACAAGAGCTACTGGGAGCCGCTCGACGAGGCGATCGACCTCATCGTCCTGTTCATCCCGGGTGAATCCTTCTTCGGCGCGGCGGTCGAGGCCGATCCCGCGCTGATCGAGGACGCGATGGGACGGCGCGTGGCGATCGCGTCGCCGATGACGCTGGTCGCGCTGCTCCGGGCCGTCGAGCTCGGGTGGCGCGAGGAGCGACTGGCCGCCGACGCGCAGCAGGTGACCGCCGAGGGGCGCGAGCTGTACAAGCGCGTCGCGACCTTCTTGAGATACTTCGCCGACGTCGGCGGCGCGCTGGGACGCGCCACCACCGCCTACAACCAGGCGGTGGGCTCACTGGAGTCGCGCGTCCTGCCGGCGGCGCGGCGGCTTCGCGAGCTGGCCGCGACGCCGGCCGAGGAAGCGCCCGGGCTCGAGCCCATCGATCAGACCCCGCGCGAGCTCGCGGTGCCGGAGTATCCGGTGCAGCCACCTCTGGAGAGCGGGACACCGCACGAGGAGCGAGACACCTGACGCGCCCGGCGCGCGGCTCCACCCTCGGAGAAGGCCGCGAGCCCCATGGTATAGTGGCATCGATGACTCCTCCCATCCCGATCCAGGTTTATGGAATCAATCTCCTGGTGCGTCTGATGGTCGAGGGCCCCGCCGACGTTCGCGTGCACTGTCCGAAAGGCTCGCCGATCCGCTACGGCGAGGTGATCGCGCGCGGCGACGGATTCGACGAGGGCGCCAACGCATTCCGCGAGATGCCCGAGCTCAAGGTCGTCGTCGCCTTCGAAGAGTCGGCCGAAGAGGTGGAGGGACACTACTTCTACATCGGCGGCGAGGAGTATCGAGTCATCCGGCTCGACGCCATCATCCTGTCCTTTCCCCACGAGTAATCCCGCGTGGCCCGCGCGGGCGTCGCGGCGATCAAAGCCGCCCTAACCTGCATCGACGAAGCGGAGCTCATCGAGCTCACCCGAGAGCTCGTTCGCATTCCCAGCGTCGTCCGCCCGGGAGATCCGACGGCCACCGAAGCGGCCGTCGCGCGCTACGTCGAAGCCTGGCTGACCAAGCAGGGGTTTGATCTCGAGGTGCAGGAGGTCGCGCCCGGCCGGCCCAACGTGCTCGCCTGGCTCGGCGAGGCAGAAGGCGGACGCAGCCTCCTTCTGGAAGGCCACACGGACGTCGTCACGGAGGGCGATCCGGGCGAGTGGACGCATCCGCCCTTCGCCGCCGAGCTGGCCGACGGGCGCATCTACGGACGGGGCGCCGCCGACATGAAGGGCGGCGTCGCCGCGATGATGATCGCAGCGGCCGCCATCAAGCGCAGCGGGGCGGCGCTCGGCGGGCGACTCGTACTCGGCGCGCTCGTCGACGAAGAAGGGGAGATGATCGGCGTCAAGCACCTCTGCACGACCCCGATCGGCCGCGGGCTGAGCGCGGCGATCGTCTGTGAGCCGGAGCAGAACGAGGTGTGTCTCGAGCAGCGCGGCGTCGTCTGGGCGCGGATCGCCATTCGCGGTCGCATGGCTCACGGGGCGATGCCCGAGGCCGGCGTGAATCCCATCACCGCGCTCGGCGCCCTGCTGCAGGAGGTGCCCGCGCTCGAGCGCCGTTTCCGCAAGCTCTGCCGCAAGAGCCCCCATCTGCGCCCGCCGACGGTGACGCCCACCGTCGTGAGGGCACCGGTGCAGGGAGTCGAACAGGCCAACGTCATCCCCTCGCGCGTTAAGGCACTCCTCGACATCCGCCTCACCTCGGGACCGGACGAGGCCACGGTGGCCTCCGAGATCGACGCCACGTGCCGGCGCGTGATGGCGCGATGCCCCGGCAGCGTCGTGGAGTGGGAGCCGGTGAGCGGCTTCCGGCTGGCGACCAAGGTCGAGCGCAGCGAGCCGCTCGTGCGCGCGGTCGTGGCGGGCGTCCGTCAGGCCACGGGCCGGCGCGCGGTCTTCGGCGGCGTCCCCGGCTCGACCGACGGGACGATCCTCCGGATGCAGCTCGGCATCCCCATCGTCACCTGCGGACCGGGAGGCCGACGGATCCCCCATCAGGTCGACGAGTACGTCGAGATCGCCGAGCTCGTCGACGCGGCGAAGATCTACGTCGCCTCGGCGCTGACCTATCTCGGGACATGAGCGAGCCCGCACCGCGCCTGCGCCGGGTCGAG
>QHSM01000364.1 GCA_003221595.1 Candidatus Rokuibacteriota bacterium
TCCGCCGCCTGGCCCGCCAGTAGGGTGCGCCTCTTCCTCTTCGACATCGACGGCACGCTGGTATCGGTGCGCGGGGCCGGCCGCGCGGCGTTCGCGCGAGCCCTCGAGGAAACCTACGGCACCGCCGGCGCGATCGAGCGGTTCGACTTCCGCGGCCGCACCGACCTGAGCATCGTTCACGACCTCATGACCGCGGCCGGGGTGGAGATCGAGCGCATCCGGGCCCGCCTCGACGCGT
The DNA here is from genome assembly GCA_003221595.1 of Candidatus Rokuibacteriota bacterium. Taxonomy (GTDB): domain Bacteria; phylum Methylomirabilota; class Methylomirabilia; order Rokubacteriales; family CSP1-6; genus AR31. The sequence continues at coordinate 239 of QHSM01000364.1, forward strand.
GCTTCGAGGCCTACGCGCGCGAGCTCGCCGTTCAGATCGGCGACGGCTCGCGGGTGCAGGTGCTGCCGGGTGTCGACGCGATCGTCCGGCGGCTCGGTCAGCGCGACGACGCCGTCGTCGGGCTCCTGACCGGAAACATCGAGGCCGGGGCCAGGATCAAGCTCACGCCGACGGGTCTGTGGCCACTCTTTCGGGTGGCGGCCTACGGCGGCGACAACGCCGATCGCCGCCGGCTGCCGCCCATCGCCCAGGAGCGGGCGCGCGCGCTCGGCTACGACTTCACGTTCGACCGCATCACGATCATCGGGGACACCCCGCTCGACGTCGAGTGCGCCCGAAGCTGCGGCGCGGTCGCGGTGGCGGTCGCGACCGGCCAGCATCCGACCGACGAGCTGGCGTCCTGCAAGCCCGATCTGCTCTTCGGCAATCTCGCGGACGTCGATCGGATCGTGTCGCTCCTGACCTCGCCGTGACGCCGGCGCTTCCGATCCTGTGGCTGCACCTTCTGAGCGCCGTGGTCTGGGTGGGCGGGCTCGCGTACCAGACTCACGTGCTCCTGCCCGCGGCGCGGCGGGGCGGCCAGGCGCCGGTCGCCGATATGCTACGACGCGGGCGCCCCCTGACGTGGACGGCGGTTGCCCTCGTCGTCCTGACCGGGTTCTACAGCGTCACGCGACTCGGTCCGCTCGAGCGCGTGCTGGAAAGCGGCGCCGCGCTGACCCTGGCGCTCAAGTTCATGCTGGTGCTCGGCGCCGTCGCCATCGCCGGTCAGCGCGATTTCGCCCAGGTGCCGCGTCTCACCCGGGCGCTCGCCGATGGGGATGATCCACGCCCCGCTCTGTCGGCCATCGCCTGGATGGACCGCATCGTGTTGCTGCTGGCGGCGGTCATCGTCTTCCTGGGGCTGGCGATCTCGCGGCGCTGATCGGCGGGCGCGCCGCCGCGGCCGGTCGGCGCGGGTCAGAGACCGGTGATCGTGATGCCGGAGTTCTTCAGCTTGTAGCGCCGGTTGATCGTGGCGAGGACCGCGGTGATGCCCTCGAGCGGCCCGGCGTTGGAGAGCGCGCCGACGTCGATCGGGCGCAGGCTCATGGAGCGGGCCAGCTCGCTCACGGTCGCCTTGGCGGCGGCGTCGGCGCCGCACATGAGCAGGTCGCACTCGATCGGGTGATCCGTCGCGGACAGCTCGTGGGCCGCGATGTGGTGGAACGCGGCGACGACCTTGGCGTCCGGCAACAATCCCTGCGCCTCCTCGGCCGAGGAGCCGGCGGGTGGCGGGGTGAAGAGACGCGGCCCTCCGAACGTGAGCGGCACGACCGTCGAGATCACGACCTTCCCGCGGCAGCCGTCGCGGACTTCCGGGAGCGTCGCGGCGAGGCCCTGCGCCGGCAGCGCGATGACGATCACCGCGCCCTGCCGGGCGGCCTCGGCGTTCGACTCCCCCGTGATGGCCATCTTGTGGGTGGCCTCGCGAAGCTCGGCGGCCTTGGTCTTCGCCCGCTCGGCGTCGCGCGAGCCGATGACGATGGAGTGGCCGGCGAGCGCCCAGCGCGCCGCCAGTCCCGCGCCCTCCTTGCCCGTGCCGCCGAGAATCGCAATGTTCATCGGGTCCCCGTTCTACCGGAAGAGATCGCGCGCCGGATCGCGCAGGAGCGGCTTCGAGCCCTCCTCGCTCGCTTTCAGGGTGAGTCCCCGCACGATCGCCGCCGGAACGCGGTCGAGCTTGCCCATGACGGGCTCGGCGGCGCCGGCCAGCTCGTCGGCCAGCGCGAGGATCGTCGCCTGCAGCGGCCGGCCGGCCGGATCGCGCTCGCCGAGATAGCTGAGCAGCGGCGCGAACCCGGCGATACCGATCGCCACGTTGGTGAGGCCCTCGCGCCAGGGCCGGCCGAACGTGTCGGTGATGATCACGAAGACGTCGTTGCCGGTGAGCGCCCGCACGCGATCCCGCAGGGCGCGCGCGGAGCGGTCGGAGTCCTCGGGCAGGAGCGCGACCGAATCGGCGTCAACGTTGGACTGATCGACCCCGGCATTCGCGCACACCCAGCCGTGATGCGTCTCGGTCACGAGGACGCCCTTGTCCATTCGCACCACGCGCCGCGACTCGCGCAGGATGACCTCGACGAGCCGCGCGTCCTTGGCAAGCCCAGCGGCCATTGCGAGGGCGATCGGCGAGGGCTCGACGTCGGTGAGCCTCACGAGGCGGCCCTCGGCCTTCGAGACGATCTTCTGGCCGATCACGAGGAGATCGCCCGCGCGCACCGGCGTCGACTGGCGCTCGGCTGCCTCGACGACGAGGCGGCCGATGTCGTCACCCCGCCGCACCTCGCCGATCCCCCCGACGCCGATCACTTCGTAGCGGGTCATTGTAGCGGGGTCCTCGAGGCCGGCTTGGACCGAGGGTGGCCTGAGATAGATGCGGCGTGGCTCCGACACACCCGACCAACCCGAGATGCGGCGTGGCTCCGACACGCCCGGTCAGTCCGGACTGCGGCGTGGCTCCGACAACCCTGGTCACCGCGAGCCGTGCGCACGCGATCAGCCCCAGCCGTGCGCAGACTCGGTTTCACCGGTGCGCGGATTGCGAGAGGGGCTTGAGCCCGAACCGGCCGGTGGTGGCGAGCCAGCCTGCCACGAGCCGGCCGGTTTCTGTCGGCGCCGTCTCGGCGACGAGGGCCGTGAGGTCCTCGGGCGTGTCGATGTCGAGCCCGAGACCGGGCAGCTCGAGGACGCGCGGGGAGAGATTGCGCGTGCGTGCCGTTTCGAGGTGGCGCGCGAACGACGGCTCGCCGAACGTCAGCGGCATCGCGTCGGGCGGCGCCAGCGCGACGCCATTGGTGCCGAGTCGCGAACGGGACGGGACGAAGGCCGGCGCGCCGTCGCCAGCCGCGCCGGCCAGCTCCCGCAGCTCGTCGGCGGTGACGCGCGGCACGTCCCCTGGCACCGTCAGGAACAACCGCGCGCCTTGTCGCATGGCCTCCGCTTGCGCCAGCGCGACGGCCGCGGAGTGGCCGCGGTTCTCCGCTTCGGCGAGCGGCTCCGCGTTCAGCGCGCGCGCGATCTCCACGACCGCCGGCTCACGGGTGACGACCCACACGTGGTCGAAGCCGGCGGCGCCGAGGGCCCGCAGGACGTCCCGCAGCATCGCGCGCGCCAGCTGATCCCGCTCGGCGAGCGTGAGGACGCTCGCGAGTCGCTGCTTGGCGACGCTGAGGTCCTTGATGGGGACGGCCGCGACGATCATCGACGCTCGAGGATACGTCCGGCGAGCGCGGCTTCGTGGGCGCGACTCGTCATGATGATGTCGGCCACGTCGGTCTCCACGCCGAGCCGCGCCAGCTCCGGCGCGCACGCCTCGTCGCGCCGGTCGATCAGCAGGCGACGGAGCCACGGAGCGTATGCCCGCGCGATGCCGAGGGGCGAGACCGGCAGCCCCCGCGTGCGCATGAGCGCCGCCGCGGGACCGCTGACCGCCGCGCCGCCGACGATCGGGCTAACCGCTACCACGGGCGCCGCGGTCGCGGCCAGCGCGTCGACGATTCCGGGCACCGCCAGGATCGGACCGACAGACGTCACGGGATTGGACGGGCACACGACGACCAGCTCGGCCCCGCGGATCGCGTCCACGACGCCCGGCGCGGGATGGGCCGCCGGCGCGCCGTCGTAGTCGACGCCGACCACGTCGACGAGCGCCTTCTCGCGGACGAAGTACTCCTGGAACGTGAGCCGACCGGCGGGCGTCCGGATCATCGTGCGGACCGGATCGTCGCTCATCGGGATGATCCGCACGCTCACGCCCAGATCGGCCGCGATCCGCGCGGTCGCCCTGGAAAGGGGCTGGCCCTCGCGGAGCGCCCTGGTGCGGGTGAGGTGGGTCGCCAGATCGCGGTCGCCGAGGTTGAACCAGGTGTCGGCGCCGTGATTGGCCATGCCGCGCAGACATTCGAACGTCTCCCCGGCGAGGCCCCAGCCCCGTTCGACGTCGAGCATGCCGGCCAGGGCGTACGTCGCGGTGTCGAGGTCGGGCGAGACGTGGAGTCCCCAGACCTCGGTGTCGTCGCCGGTGTTGCCGATGACCGTGAGGTCGCGCGGGTCGACATGCGCCGCGAGGCCTCTGAGGAGCTTGGCGGCGCCGGTGCCGCCCGCGAGCGTGACGACGCGCATGTCAGTCGCGGGAGGCTTCGCGCAGGGTCCAGAGCGCGCTGCCGCCGCGCCAGGCGTAGAGGCCCGCGCCCTTCCGGCCCGCGAGGGCCGGCGGCAGCGTGCTCTCCGGCACGGGAATGAAGCCGAAGCGCACCCAGACCCGGTCCAGGCTCTGCGGTCGCGCGAACACCGTGACGACCCCGGTGGCGGTGGCGTGGTCGAGGACGGCCGCGACGAGCTGCGAAGCGACTTCCAGCGGCTCGGTCTCGAGGACGACGACGGGCCCGTGCAGCAGCATCGCCGGGCCGCTGCGCTCCGCGACGACGCCGCCGACCAGCCGCTCACCGCCGTTGCCGGCGGTGACGGCGCCCCATGACAGGGCGATGTCGGCTTCGGGCCACGGAACGGCGGCGAAATCGAAGAGCGGCCGCGCTATCGCGGCGTCCGGCAGGGGCCGGTACCCGATACCCTGCCAGACCCGCGGAACGGTCGCAGAAGCGAGAGACGGAACCGGAACGGCGGCGGGTCGGGGACCCCCCGAGCGGCTTCCAGTCCTACTTCTTGCCAAGCACCGCGTCCTTCAGGCTCTTCGCGAGGCGGAACTTGCACACACGCTTGGCCGGAATCTTGAGGGGCTCGCCGGTTTGTGGATTACGGCCGATGCGCGCCTTGCGATTCGCGAGGACCAGCTTGCCGAAGCCCGGCAGGAGGAACACGCCGCTCTTCTTGGCTTCCTTCGACGCCAGGTTGAGCGTCTCGTCGAGGATACCCTCGATCTGCTTCCGGGTGAGGCTGGTCTTCTCCGCAAGGTACGCGACCGTTGCAGACTTCGTCATCGTCTTCGCCACGGGTGACCTCCTGTCGATCGGGGGTGATGATGGTTGAACGCGAATTGCATTATTACCACAGGCCGTCGCGCGAGGCTACCCGCGCGTGAAGCGAAACTCTCCCGACGCGATCAGTCGACGATAGGAACCGAAGCGCGCCTCGGCGTTCTCGATCTTATCGAGGGGTGATTCGGAAACCTCGCCCTCACTATAGGTTCGAACGATGCCGTACAGCGTGTCGCGCTGAGCCGGAATCCGGCCGGCGTCACGGATGAG
>QHSM01000365.1 GCA_003221595.1 Candidatus Rokuibacteriota bacterium
CGGTGTTCACGCGGCCCGGCCTCGGCAAGATGCTGGTCGACGCCATCGGCGCGCGCGACTATCCACTGGCCCAGGGCGCCATCACCGTGTTCACCATGATCATCATCGTGGTCAATCTGGTCGTCGACCTGATGTACGCGGTCGTCGATCCGCGGATCACCTTCCGCTAGCCGAGAGCCGAGGAGACTCGATGGCCGTCGTTCGCCGAGCCGATCCGGTCGACCTGGCCGGTCTCAGGGCCGCCGAGGAGCCGCGGAGCACGACCCGCGGCCGCCTGCGCCGGTGGCTGCCGATCAGCATCGGGCTCGCCCTGGCGATGACCATGATCGTCGTGGCCGCGGCCGCGCCGCTGATCGCGCCGCTGAGCCCGTCGGCCCAGTTCTCCGATGCGGTGCTGAAGGGGCCGGGGGCGATCGATCGTCATCTGCTCGGCACCGACGAGTTCGGCCGCGACCTGCTCAGCCGCATCATCTGGGGAGCCCGCGTCTCGCTCGAGGTCGGGCTGGTCTCGGTGGCGTTCGCCTTCGCGCTGGGGGTGCCGCTGGGCATCGTGGCCGGCGTGATCGGGGGCCGCATGGAGATGCTCATCATGCGGAGCTCCGACATGCTGATGGCCTTTCCGACGCTCCTGCTGGCGCTGATCATCGTGACGGCGCTGGGCGGCTCGCTGGCGAACGAGATGCTGGCCATCGGCGTCGCGCTGACGCCGAACTTCGTGCGGCTGGCTCGGAGCCTGGCCCTGACCATCCGCGAGCAGGACTACATCCTGGCCGCCCGCGCCCTCGGCGGGGGCCAGCTCCGCGTGATGGCCCGCCACGTGTTCCCCAACGCCCTCTACGCGCTGGTCGTGGTGGCCACCCTCTACATCGCCACCGCCATTCGCACCGAGGCGAGCCTGTCCTTCCTCGGGCTCGGCATCCCGCCGCCCACGCCGAGCTGGGGCAACATCCTCAGCGAGGGCCGCCAGTACATCAAGTGCTGCCCGTGGCTGACGACGTTCTCGGGACTTGCCATCATGGCGGCGGTGCTCGCCTTCAACCTGATGGGCGACGCCCTGCGCGACCTGCTCGATCCTCGCCTCAAGGGCGAGTAGCGCTACGACGTCAGCAGGCGCTCGTGGAGGGCGCTGATGATCTCGGCGATCGCCGCGTGCGCCCACACGTCCGGGAAGGGCGACTCGAGGAGCGCCCCGATGTCGCGACCGCCGCGCGCCTTCGATTGCTCCTCGGTCTCGCCCGCGCGCGCCGCGCGCAGCGCGCCGAGCACCCGGTCTTTCTGGTAGACGGCGGGGTACTCGACGTAGCGGTGGAGCTCGACGAAGTCCCGGGTGAAGAACACCGCCACGGGGACCGTCGCGAACTTCTGCCCGTTCTTCTCGTTGGCGTACTCGCGCACGAGATCCGCGTTGGGGTGCGCGCCGGGGTCGGGGAGCCCCTTGCGCTGCATCGTGTCGGCGTCGCGGATGAAGATGCGCAGCTCGAGGCCGCCGGCCTCCGCGAGGCGAGCCAGATACGGGACGTCGCGCCGGCAGTCCGAGGACCAGTCTTCCGAGATTATCAATATTTTGGCGGGCCCGCCCGGCTGCGCGGCCAGCTGCTTGATCGCCGCCGCCTGCCCGTCGGTGAGCCGGGCGCGCGCATAGCGCTCGGCCAGGAACTGGCTCCAGTCCAGGCGCGGATGGACCAGGGCGAATCGGCGGACGTCGAACCCCTCGCGGCCGAGGTTCTCGGGCGAGCCGGTGAACTTCACGTAGTCGGCGAACGTCATGCCCCGGGCGAAGCGTTCGGGCGTCATGCGAGCCCCAGCAGCGACTCGAGATTCCGCCAGAGGATCTTTTCCTTCTCGTCCGCGGTCAGGCTCTTGAGCCCCTGCACCCAGGTGACGGGCGAGGGATGCCACGGCACGAACGGCCAGTCGCTGCCCAGGACCACGCGGTCGCTCCCAACCTCGTCCAGAAGGAACCGCAGCGCTTTCTCGCTGCCCACCACGGTGTCGTAGTAGAGGCGGCGCTGATAGCTGCTGGGCGGTTTGGGGATCGAGCGATTCGCCTCGGGCGTGCCCTGCCAGCCGCGATCGAGGCGGCCCATCGCATAGCACGCCGGGCCGCCGCCGTGGGCGATGCACACCTTCAGATTCGGGCACGCGTCGAGGACGCCGCCGAGGATCAGCATCGCCACGACGATCGCGTCGTCGAGGATGACGCCGAGGCTGTTGAAGAGCCCGTAGCGGGTGGTGCGCTGCATCATGAAGTTGTGCTGGGGCTGCGGGTGGAAGAACAGCACCGCGCCCATCGCCTCCGCCGCCTTGAACAGCGGCCGGAACTTCGGCTCGTCCCAGTTCTCGCCGTTCACCGCGGTGTCGAGCTCGGCGCCTTTCAGGCCGAGGACGGTGACCGCGCGCTCCAGCTCGTCGATCGCCGCCTTGACGTCCTGGACCGGCAGCGTGGCCAGGCCCGCGAACCGCTGCGGCCACTGGCGGGTCATCGCGCCGATCTCGTCGTTGACGTCGCGCGCCAGCGCGCGCCCCTGCGCGGGATCGAGGTGATAGCCGAAGAACGGCGTGTGGATGGAGACGACCTGCACGTCCACGCCCTGCGCGTCCATGTCCTTCAGCCGCTCCTCGGGCGTGAAGCGCACCTTGGGCGAGCTGAAGCTCGTGCGCTTGCCGCCGCCCAGCATGGAGCCGATGCCGTCGCCGGGCTCGTGACGAAAGCCGTGCCACTCCCGGCGAGCCTCGACGGCTTGCCACAGGGACCGCGGGACCAGGTGCGCGTGAATGTCGATCGTCTTCATGAGCGTCCTCCCTCTAGAGGTCGAGGAGCCGTCGGGTCGTCGCCTCGATCCACTTCACCTTCGGATCCTCGTCGAACACGAGCCGCTCGTCGGCGGGGGCGATGCCCCAGGCGCCGGTGCCCACCTCGGCGTCGAGCTGCCCCGGCGCCCACCCGGCGTACCCCAGGCAGAACAGCGCTCGCCGCGGGCCGCCGCCCCGGGCCATCGCCAGCAGCACCTTGGGGTCCTCGCTGAGCGCGAAGTGCGCGTCGATCACGAGGGTACCCTCGCCGGTCCAGTCCGGGGTGTGAAGGACGAAGCCGCGCTGCATCTCGACCGGCCCGCCGTAGTAGACGCGGACTTTCCCGCTGCCGGGCGGCACCTCGAGACCGAACGGCTCGAGCGCTCGCTCGAACGGTGCATCCCCGATGGGCATGTTGACGACCAGGCCGAGCGCCCCGCCCTCGGTGTGCCGGACCATGTAGATCACGGTTCGCGCGAACCGCGGGTCGCGCAGGGTGTCGGTCGCGACGAGCAGCCGACCGGCGAGGGAGCGGCGGCCGGGCGTCGCGGAGCGCTCGTCGGCCGCCGCCGTCACCACGAGCGTCAGCGCGAGCAGGAGCGCGACCACGGCCTATTTCTTGAAGAGATTGTCGAACCCGCGGCGGATGTCGCCGGGGCGCGTCGAGTCCGGGGAGGCGTCGCGCTCGACGGTCACGCGAAGCGAGAACGCCGCGCAGTCGTTGCGCGCATTCTTGTCGGCGATCCGCTCGACGATGGGCTCCTCGCACTCGAAGCGCCGGCTCGTGTCCAAGTGCGTGCACTGGCGACACGCCCGGAGGGCGGCGCGGCAGCTCGGGCACTGCTCGAGCGTGGCGGTGGCGATGGGCAGGACCGCGCCGCAGGCGCCGCACCGGGAGACGGTGTGCCGGGCGAGCATGCCGCCGCTCCGTTGAGGCGCGGAGGGCGGCGGGTCGCGCCGGGCCGAGTCCGGGCCCGAGCCCGGGTTGCGGTAGCCCTGCTGGCGGTATTTTCGGTCGGCCATGATCCGGCTCCTCTCCGGACCCTACTGTAACCCGATCCAAGACCGCTTGACTTCGTCCTCGGCTGGGGCGATCTTCGGTTTCCACCGATCGTATGAGCGCCTTCAACCCGATGGATCCCGAGTTCCTGGCGGATCCCTATCCGACATACCATCGCCTGCGCGACGAGGACCCCGTCCATCACAGCCCGCTCGACTTCTGGGTGCTCACCCGGTACGAGGACGTGGTGGCGGTGCTTCGCGATCCCCGCTTCATCAAGGAGCCGCTGGTGTCGGTTGTGGCGGCGCGCTTCGGTGTGACGGTGCCGCCGGGCGTGGGGCTCTCGATGCTGGACCGCGATCCGCCGGATCACACGCGCCTGCGGAGCCTGGTGAGCAAGGCGTTCACCCCACGGGTCGTCGAGGGACTCCGGCCGCGCATCCAGAAGATCGTGGACGACCTCATCACGCGGGCCGAGGCCGTCGGCCGGATGGACCTCATCGAGGAATTCGCCTATCCGATTCCCGTCAATGTCATCTGCGAGATGCTGGGTGTCCCCATCGAAGATCGCGAGCGGTTCAAGGGATGGAGCCTCGACATCGCGCGCGGGCTCGATTCCGTCTGGCTGCCCCCTGAGTCCGAGATCCCCAAGCGCAGCGGGGCAGCCCGTCATGCGATCGGAGATTACATGCGGGGGCTCATCGCCGAGCGCCGCGCCTCGCCGCGCGGCGATCTGCTCTCGGCGTTGATCGCCGCCGAAGAGGCGGGCGACAAGCTGAGCGAGGACGAGCTGATCGCCACCTGTATCCTCCTGCTCATCGCTGGCCACGAGACGACGGTCAATTTGATCGGTAACGGCACGCTGGCGCTCTTGCGTCACCCCGAGGAGCTGCGTCGGCTTCGCGAGACTCCCGGGTTGATCACGAGCGCCGTGGAGGAACTCTTGCGCTACGATGGTCCGGTACAGCGCACGGCACGCATCACGAGCACAGAGGTCACGATCGGCGGTCGGACGATCGGCAAGGGCGAGATGGTGATGCCCTTCATCGGCGCCGCGGACCGCGATCCATCCCAGTTTACCGGCCCCGATCGCCTGGATCTGGGCCGCACCGACAACCGCCACATCGCCTTTGGCTGGGGCATTCACTTCTGCCTCGGCGCCCCCCTGGCGCGCGTGGAAGGGCAGATCGCCATCGACACGCTCGTTCGGCGGCTTCCCCGGCTCACGCTCGTCGACGACGAGCCCGAGTATCGCCAGAGCCTGACCCTCAGAGGGCTGAAAGCCCTCCCGGTGACATTCTGATGGCGCCCGCTAACAGCGAGCAGCGCGAAACCACGGTAGTCCCGCCACATCCGGTCCTCGACCAGTATTACGCGCGCCCTGACGATCGTCAGGGGTTCGTGGCGGACCTGTTCGACGGCTGCGCCCGCTACTACAACCGGGTCGGGACCATGCTCGACCTGGGCTCGGGGCGGTGGTATCGCCGCGATGCCCTGCGGCGGGCCGGGCTGCGCAAGGGCATGCGGCTGCTCGACGTCGCGGCCGGCACCGGCCTCATGACGCGCGGGGGCGTCGACATCGTTGGCAGGGGTAACGTCGTGGGCGTCGACCCGAGTCAGGGCATGCTCGGGGAGGCGCGCAAGGCGGTCACCGCGCCGCTGGTGCGGGGGAGAGCCGAAGCTCTCCCGTTCCGGGGCGGTCGCTTCGACATGCTCAGCATGGGCTTCGCCCTTCGCCACGTTCCCGACCTCGGGGTGGCGTTCCGCGAATACTTCCGTGTCCTGAAGCCGGGCGGGCGCATCATCCTGCTCGAGACGCCTCGTCCGACCACGCGGGCGGGGCGCTGGTTCGTCAAGACCCATTTCCAGCGCGTCCTGCCGTGGATGGCGCGGATCACCTTCCGGAACGAGCCGGCCCAGCTCCTCATGAAGTTCTACTGGGACACGATCGATCAGTGCGTGCCGCCGGAGACGATCCTCGACGTGCTGCAGAAGACCGGCTTCGTCGACGTCAAGCTTCGGCGGACGTACGTGCTGATCAACGAGTACACGGCCACC
>QHSM01000366.1 GCA_003221595.1 Candidatus Rokuibacteriota bacterium
CTCATTCGGGCTCAACCCCTTGGCCTCGTAGATCAGCTTCAGCTCCTCGCCTTCTCCTTCGGGATCTTCGCGGAGCTCGCTCGACTCGATCCGGATCTCGCGCTCAGCGAGCTCGCGGGCGCTCGTCACCGACACCCATTCGCCCAGGGCCATCGAGGAGGCACCCGCCAGGAGACCAGCCAGGCCGGTGACGAGAATGCCGGGGCTATCGACCGAGGCGCCGGCCACGCCCATGACGAGGCTGAGGTTCGAGCACAACCCATCGTTGGCGCCCAGCACCGCCGCCCGCAGCGCATTCCCGCCGACCGAACGATGCCGGCCCTCGAGTCGCCCCAGGAAGCTGCCTTCGAGGCCGCGCGGCTGGCTCGTCACGAGCTGCTTGAGCACTTTCGCGTGCCATCGCTCGTGAGCCGGCATCCTAGTACCGGCGGTTTCGGGCTGCTTCACGTAGGCGTTCTGATCCACTTCCTCCTTCGCGGCAATGGTGGGCAGGACGAGCTCCGGCCCGAATCGCCGCGCGATCCATCCGAGCACCCGGCTTCGCCAGGACGGCCGCCGACGCGGGACCGACGCACCGGCTTTGCGCAATCGATCCTCCCAGAACGCGATGTGGGCTTCCTCCATCGCGGCCAGGTTGGCGTACACCTTGGCGAGCCGAGGGTCGGGTTCGGCCGCCGCCATCGCACGATACTCAGCCGCGCTGTCGACCTCGTCCTGCCAGTTCTCGAGGTATCGCGGAATCTCGTCGCGGTCGCTCACGAGCCTTCTCCTCCTGATCCAGCCCGGGCTGGACGTTTGATGTGATGATCGACTACCGGGCGATCCTCAAGGAGTGCGGGTCCCGCCCGCCTCCCGCGGCGGCGATCATGAATAGCTACGCGGAGATGTCGGATGAAGTGATGCGCTTGACGCCCGCGGCGAGCATGTCTTTCCAGGCCTTGGCCAGCGACCCGTCCGCGTCGATGCCGCGGCACGCGTCCTCGATGACGAGCGCCCCGAATCCCGCCTTGCGCGCGTCCAGCGCCGACCACGCGACGCAGAAGTCGGTGGCCAGGCCGACGAGAAATACCTGCGTGAGGCCGCGGTCGCGCAGATAGCCCGTGAGTCCCGTCGTCGTCTTGCCGTCGGCCTCGTAGAACGCCGAGTACGAGTCCATGTGCCGGCGATAGCCCTTGCGGATGATCAGCTCGGCGTGCGGGATCCGGAGATCCTTGTGCAGGTCGGCGCCCGGCGTGCCCTGCACGCAGTGATCCGGCCAGAGCACCTGGGTTCCGTACGGCAGCTGGGTCGTCTCGAAGGGCTTCTTGCCGGCGTGCGACGACGCGAACGAGATGTGGCCGGGCGTGTGCCAGTCCTGCGTGAGCACGACGTGCTCGAAGGCGGCGGCGAGGCGATTGACGAGCGGGATGATCTGGTCGCCATCCTTCACCGCCAGCGAGCCGCCCGGCGTGAAGCAGTTCTGCACGTCGATCACGAGGAGAACGTCGTGCGCGGTCGGCTTCATCTTCTTGCTCCCGGTTTGCGCGATCGCTTCCCGCGTGGCGCCGGCGATCCCGGCGACAACGAGGCTCGCGGCCGCGCGTCTGAGAAACGTCCGGCGGTTACCCCACGGCATGTCCGAACCTCCGTCTGCGGCTCCGTCGACAGGGGAATCTTGCGCCCGTGGCCGATCGGCGTCCAGCGATCTCGCGCCCGTCACCGGTGGGCCCGCGCGTGCGGCAGCAGGCGCTCGACGAGCGCCCGCATCTCCTTGCTGTTCCATTCGCGCGCGCCGGTCACCATGCCGGCCACGTCGCCGCCGGGACGGATGAGGAACGTCGCCGGGATGGCGGTGACCCTCCAGCGGTCGGACGTCTTGGAATCCGGGTCGAGGAGGATCGGGAAGGTGAGCTTGAGATTGCGCACATAGGGCTCGAGGAGCGCCCTGGGCGCGCCGCGGTCGACCGAGACGCCGATCACGATCAGGCCCCGATCGCGATAGCGGCTCCACAGCGCCTCGAGCGACGGCATCTCGAGGGTGCAGGGCTGGCACCAGGTGGCCCAGAAGTTCAGGATCACGAGCTTGTCGCGGTGGTCCGCCGCCGAGGCCTGCCCACCGCCGAGCGTGGCGAGCGTGAAGCCGGGCGCCGGCTGGCCCTCCTTCAGCTCGACGACGCCGGCCTTCTCGAAGAGATCGAGGCCGGGCGCCGCGGCGCCGTGGTGGCCGCCTTCCTCCCCCGGTCGGCGCGCCGGCAGGAACCAGAGGACGGAGCCCAGGAGGACGATTGCGAGGCCCGCGCGGACCAGCGACTGGCGCCGGGTCGCCCCGAAGATCGCGTCAGACGCCCAGCTTTTCACGCGTCACCGGACTCTCTCTGAGCTCGTGTGACGAGGCCGCGAAGACGATCGAGCCCTTCTCCATGATGTAGCCCCGGTCGCAGACCGCGAGCGCGACGCGCGCGTTCTGCTCGACCAGCAGCACCGTCACGCCGAGGCGCTTGAGCTCGGCGATCATGTCGCGGATGTGCCGGATGAGCCCGGGGGCCAGCCCCTGCGTCGGCTCGTCCATCAGGATGAGCCGGGCGCCGGCCATCATCACGCGGGCGATCGCCAGCATCTGCTGCTCGCCGCCCGAGAGCGTCTTGCCCGGCTGCTCGATGCGCTCGGCGAGGCGCGGGAAATGGTGGAACACCTCGTCGAGCCGCCGGCGCCGGACCGCGGCGGATCGATCGGCGGCGGCCGAGAGCCCGAGCTCGAGGTTCTCCCGTACGGTCAGCCCCGGGAAGATCCGGCGGTTCTCGGGAACGAAGCCGACTCCGAGCCGGGCGATCTCGTGCGGTGCGCGCCGTGTGAGGTCGACGCCCTCGAACTCGATCGCGCCGCGCCAGGGCGCGAGAAAGCCGATGGCGGTCTTCAGGAGCGTCGTCTTGCCCATCCCGTTCCGGCCGAGCAGCGCGACCGCCTCGCCCGCGCGCACCTCCAGCGAGACGCCGAAGAGAATCGGTGTCGCCCCGTAGCCGGCGTGAACGTCCGTGAGCTTGAGCATGGCTACGCGTCCGGCGGCCCCAGGTAGGCCTCGATCACGTTCGGGTCGTTGCGGATCTGCTCCGGGGCGCCCTCGGCGATCTTCTCGCCGAAGTGGAGGACCGCGATGCGGTCCGAGATGCCCATGACGACGGACATGTCGTGCTCGATCAGCAGCACCGTCAGGCCGCGCGCGGTCGCGATTCGCCGGATCAGCGCCGTCGCCTCCCGCGTCTCCCCCGGCGTCATGCCCGCCGTCGGCTCGTCGAGCAACAGGAGCGTCGGCTCGGTCGCCAGCGCCAGGCAGATCTCCAGGTAGCGCTGCTCACCGTGCGAGAGGTTCTCCGCCGGCTCGTCGCGCCTGGCCGCGAGGCCGAAGGCCTGCAGGAGCTCCGACGCCGCGCCCTCGACGTCGGGCTGGCGCCAGAGCGACGCCAGCCGCCCCGACTCGCGCGCGCGCGACTGCGCGGCGACGCGCACGTTCTCGAACACCGAGATCTCCGGGAAGATGTTGGTGATCTGAAACGTCTTGGCGACGCCGAGCCGGTTGATCTGCTCGGGCTCGAGCCCGCCGATGTCCCGGCCGCGGAACCGGATCCGGCCCCTGGTCGGCACGTGGAGCCCCGAGACCACGTTGAAGAGCGTGGACTTGCCGGCGCCGTTGGGCCCGATCACCGAGAAGATCTGGCCGGCCTGCACGGCGAGGCTCACGCTCGAGAGCGCCGCGAGGGCGCCGAAGCTCTTGGAGACGCTGTCGATCTCGAGAACTACGCCGTCGCGCGCCATCGCCGACCGCCGAGGAGCCCGCGGATGCCCAGGAGCCCCCGGGGCATGAACAGCACGATGAAGATCAGGACGAGGCCGATGACGATGAAATACCAGTCCACGTACGAGGAGACCTTTTCCTGCAGGAGGACGAAGAACGCGCCCCCGATGACGGGGCCGACGAGCGTCCCGAGCCCGCCGATCATGACCATGATGATGAGCTCGCCCGAGACCGTCCACAGCATGAGGTCGGGCGTCGCGAAGGCCGAGCGCCCGGGATAGAGGGCGCCGCCGAGACCGGTGATGAGCGCGGAGATCATGCAGACCGCCATCTTGTAGCGCTGCACGTTGTACCCGAGGAACCGTGCGCGGTCCTCGTTCTCGCGGATCGCCACGAGGACGCGGCCGAAGTGCGCGGTGACGAGGATGCGACAGACCAGGTAGGCGAGCCCCAGGTAGACCAGCACGAGGTAGTAGTTGCGGAGCGGCGTGTCGATGGCGAAGCCGGGGGCCAGGCTCGGCGCCGGGAGGCCCTGGATCCCGTCGGAGCCGCCGAAAGTCTGCGTGTAGCGGAAGAACGTGTACACGACCTCCGCGAAGATCAGCGTGAGGAGCGCGAAGTAGATCCCGCGCCGCGCCGTGGAGAAATAGCTCACCACCAGGGCGTAGAGGCCCACGACGAGAACCGCGAAGAGGAGGCAGACCCAGAGCGAGACGATGCCGCGCTCCAGCAGGACGGCGGTGGCGTAGGCGCCCAGGCCGAAGAAGGCAGCGTGGCCGAACGAGACGAGCCCGGTGTAGCCCATCAGGAGATCGAGGCTCATCGCGATCGCGCCGAAGAGGAGCGCGTCGAACGCGAGCAGCAGGTAGAACTTCGACATGAAGGGCAGGGCCGGCAGCGCGGCCAGCGCCGCCCACACCAGCACGGCGCGCCAGGTGAGGGCCCTACTCAAGCACGCCCTCCCGGCCGAAGAACCCGCGTGGCCGCACGATCAGGACCACGATCATGATCGCGAAGATCGCGATCGCCACGCGCTGCGGGTTCATCCAGAGGGTCAGGAGGCTCTGGGCCAGCCCGATCACGAACGCGGCGACGACCGAGCCGCCCATCGATCCCATGCCGCCGAGGATCACGACGATGAACGCGAGGAGGATCATCTCCACGCCCATCTGCGGGTAGACCGTGAAGATCGGCGCGAGCAGGAGCCCGGCCAGCGCGGCCAGGGCGGCCGAGCCGGCGAAGGTCAGGGTGAAGACGCGCGGGACGTTGACGCCGAGGCCGTCGAGCATCTCGGCATCCTGCACGGCGGCGCGCACGACGATACCGGCGCGCGTCCTGGTGAAGAAGAGCCAGATGGCCAGCAGGAGCACCGAGGCGGCGGCGAGCAGGAACAGGCGATAGTTCGGGTAGGTCATGCCGAGGAGCGGCGTGGACCCCGTGAACGGCGGCAGGATGCGCCGCATGTCGCCGCCCCAGATCTGGCGCGCGCCTTCCCGGAAGACGAGCGCGAGGCCGAAGGTGAGGATGAGGCCGTAGAGGGGCTCGCGCCGGTACAGCGGCCGCAGCGTGGTGACCTCGGTCAGGGCGCCGATCGCGCCGACCGCCAGCGGTGCCACCACGAGCGCCGCCCAGAAGGAGTGGGTGAGGCCGATCACGGCGATCCCGGCGTAGGCGCCCAGCATGTACAGCTCGCCGTGGGCGAAGTTCATGACGCCGAGCAGACCGAAGATGACGGTGAGGCCCAGCGCCAGCAGCCCCAGCGCGGCCCCGAAGACGAGGCCGTGCAGGAGCTGCGGCAGCAGGACCGCGACGAGATAGTCCAACTACTTCTTCTTGATCTCCCAGGTGAACCCCTCGACGGGGTCCTTGCCCACCATCGCCTCGCCGATCGAGTCGCTGCCGGCGATGCGGGCGATCGGCAGGTTCTTGCCGCCCCTCACCTGATAGAGGTGCATGTCCATGATGACCTGATGGTCTTCCTTGCGGATGCACTGGCGGCCGATGTGCGTGTTGTCGACGCACATGCCCTCGTGG
>QHSM01000367.1 GCA_003221595.1 Candidatus Rokuibacteriota bacterium
GGCCAGGTGCCCGAGGCCCAGCTCAAGGACGTGCCGAAGGAGTTCACGCCGGACGAGCTGAAGCGGTGGTCGATGACGAGTGACACGCCGGTCGGTCGGCTGGGCCATCTCGCGCCCGTCGTTCGCCTCTCCCAGACGCCGCCGCGCTGGGCCCGGCCCTCGGTGCCGCTCGGCTACAACGAGCCCGTGTGGCCCGCGCGAGGCGCATAGCCCGGAGCAGTGGACTTCCGCGCCTGGCGCGGCTGACGCTATGGGGCCTGGCGATTCTTGTCGCTGTCCCCACGCTCGCCGCCATTCTCGCGGTCGGTGCCGCGGCTTTTCGAGAGACGGGTAACCGCCGGGCTTCACGCGCGTGCTGATGAATCTCCATCGGTGGCTTCGCCGTCCTCGCGGGATTCGTGCTGGCGCGGCTCTGGGCTCCGCAAGGCCGGCGGTGAGGATCCCCTCTCCAGCAAGGTAGCGGCCTGCGCTATCATCCCGGGTGCCGGGGAGCGGGCCGAAGGGCCCTCGCTCCTCGCGGCCAATCTCGAGAGGTGAGGACCTCATGAACAAGATCGTTGCATCGCCCGAGCAGGCCGTCGCCGACATTCCCAATGGCGCCACGGTCGCCATCGCCGGCTTCGGCGTCGCGCACCGCTTCGCGACCGCCCTGATCTGCGCCCTGCGCGACCAGGGCACGAAGGAGCTGACGCTCGTCTGCAATTCCCTCGGCGACGCCGGGGCGACCCGCGGCCAGATCCTGGCCGAGAACAACCAGGTGAAGAAGCTGATCGCGGCGTTTTCGGTGCGGCCGGGCACGCCCACCGCGAGCGAGGAGCAGATTGCCGCCGGCAAGATGGAGGTGGAGCTGGTCCCCCAGGGCATCCTGGTCGAGCGCTGCCGCGCGGGCGGCGCCGGAATCCCGGCGTTCTACTCGCCGACCGGCGTCCACACCGATCTCGCGACCGGCCGGGAGATTCGCAGCTTCGACGGCAAGCCCCACGTCCTCGAGCACGCGATCCGCGTGGACTACGCCCTGCTGCGGGGTTATCGCGCTGACCGTCTGGGCAACGTGCAGTTCCGCGGCGGCAGCCAGAACTTCAACCCGAGCTTCGCCAAGGCCGCGCGCGTCGCGATCGTCGAGGTGGACGAGATCGTGGAGCCCGGCGTCATTCCGCCCGAGCTGATCGACCTGCCCGGCATCTTCGTGTCGCGCGTCATCAAGACCACGCACGTCGTCGACGGCAAGGCGTGGCGGCGGCCCGCGCGACGGCCCGCGGATCAGCCGCGCCTCTACGACGGCAAGCCGGCCCTGACGCGCGAGGGGATCGCCCGGAACGCGTCCCGGCTCGTCAAGGACGGCACCTACGTGAACCTCGGCGTCGGCATCCCCACGATGGTGTCGAACTTCCTCGAGGGCCGCGACGTGATCCTGCACGCCGAGAACGGCGTCCTCGGCTACGGCCGGATGGTGACGGACGAAACCGAGATCGATCCGGACGTCTACAACGCCGCCGGCCAGTTCGTGGCGCTGAACGCCGGCGCGTCGTTCTTCGACAGCGTCACGTCGTTCGAGATGGCGCGCGGCGGCTGGATCAACACCGTGATCCTCGGCGCGTATGAGGTCGATCAGGCGGGCAGCGTCGCCAACTGGAGCACGGCGGACGCCAAGCGCGGCGGCATCGGCGGCGCGATGGACCTCCTGTCCGGCAAGGGCGACCTGATCATCGTCATGGAGCATGTGGACAGCAAGGGCCGCCCGAAGCTCCGGAAGACATGCACCTATCCCCTGACCGGCAAGGGCTGCGTCAGCTACGTCGTCACCGACCTGGCCCTCTTGCGCTGGGACGGGAGCCGCTTCGTCCTCGATGAGGTGGCGCCGGGGTTCACGCCCCAGGACGTGATCAAGCTGACCGAGATGGAGATCTCCGTCGCGCCGAGCGTTCGGACGATGGCGTGACCGAACGACTCGCATTTCCGGACATAATGGGCGATATTCGCAGCATCGGACCTCAACCCCGGGAGGGCAGACCATGGCGCGCCTGACCATCAACGGCAAATCCCTCGAGCTCAAGGTCGATCCGAGCACACCGCTTCTGTGGGCCATTCGCGAGCAGGCCGGCCTGACGGGCACCAAGTACGGCTGCGGCGTCGCGATGTGCGGCGCCTGCACGGTGCACATGGACGGCAAGGCGGTCCGCTCCTGCGTGCTGCCCGTCGCCTCGGCGGAGGGCAAGCAGATCACCACGATCGAGGGCCTGGCGACCGGCGCCACCCTGCACAAGGTGCAGAAGGCGTGGGTCGACTACGAGGTGCCCCAGTGCGGCTACTGCCAGTCCGGGATGATCATGGCGGTGGCGGCGCTCCTCAAGGACAAGCCGAAGCCCACCGACGCCGACATCGACGCGGGGATCACCAACATCTGCCGCTGCGGGACGTTCCAGCAGGTGCGCGAGGCCATTCACGCCGCGGCGAAGGCATAGGGGAGAGCCATGATCATGAAGACCCCGAAGATCGATCGGCGCTCGTTCGTCATCGGCACCGCGGCCGTCGGTGCCGGGCTCACCCTCGGCCTGAAGATCCCGTTCGGCACCAGCGTCGTGCGCGCGCAGGACGGCTCGCCGGAGATCAACGTCTGGGTGGTCATCCGCCCGGACGACACGGTCGTGGTCCGCGTCGCGCGTTCCGAGATGGGGCAGGGCACGCTCACCGGCCTGGCGCAGATGGTGGCCGAGGAGCTCGAGGCCGACTGGACGAAGGTGACCACCGAGTATCCGACGCCCGGCCAGTCCGTCGCCCGCAAGCGTCCGTGGGGCAACTTCTCCACCGGCGGCAGCCGCGGCATCCGCGAATCGAACGAGTACGTCCGCAAGGGCGGCGCCACCGCTCGCCTGATGCTGGTGCAGGCCGCCGCCAACGCGTGGGGCGTCCCCGCCACCGAGTGCACCGCGGCCAACAGCGTGATCACGCACAAGCCGACCGGTCGCACGACCACCTACGGCAAGGTGGCGGAAGCCGCCGCGAAGCTGACCCCGCCCGCCGAGGTAACGCTCAAGGATCCGAAGGAGTGGAAGATCATCGGCAAACCGGTGAAGCGCCTGGACACTATGACCAAGGTCACCGGGGCGCAGGTCTATGGCTTCGACCTCAAGCTGCCAGGGATGCTCAACGCCGCGATCAAGGAGTGTCCGGTGTTCGGCGGCAAGGTGAAGAGCTTCGACGCCGACAAGGTCAAGGGCATGCCGGGCGTGAAACACGTCGTCCAGGTCGGCGATTCCGCGGTCGCGGTCGTGGCGGAGACGTGGTGGGAGGCCAAGAAGGCCCTCGACGCGATGCCGATCACCTGGGACGAGGGGCCGAACGCGAAGGTGTCGAGCGCCACGATCGCCGACACGCTGAAGGAAGGCCTCGACGCCGAGCAGGCCTTCGTGCGGACCAACGTCGGCGACGCGAAGGGCACGTTCGCCGGCGCCGCGAAGAAGGTGGAGGCGGTGTACGCGTACCCGTTCCAGAACCACGCGCCGATGGAGCCGATGAACGCGACGGCGAAATTCACGGCCGACAAATGCGAGGTCTGGGTGCCGACACAGAACGGCGAAGCCGCGTTCGCCGCGACGCTGGCAGCGTCGGGCTTGCCGGCCGACAAGTGCGAGGTCTACAAGATCATGGTCATCGGCGGCGGCTTCGGGCGGCGCGGCGCCTTCCACGACTACGTCACGCAGGCCGTGCGGATCGCCAAGCAGGTTCCGGGCACGCCGGTGAAGCTCCTGTGGTCGCGCGAGGAAGACATGGTGCAGGGCCGGTATCACCCGGTCATGCAGGCGAAGATGAGCGGTGGGCTCGACGCGAGCGGCAATCTGGTCGGGCTGCACATGCGGCTGTCCGGGCAGTCCATCCTCTCCGCCGTGTTCCCGCAGAACCTCCAGGACGGCCGGGACAACGCCACGTTCCAGGGCGTCGACCCGAGCGGCGATTTCACGCTCGGCTACACCGTGCCGAATCTCCTGATCGATCACGCGATGCGCAACACGCACGTCCCGCCGGGATTCTGGCGCGGCGTCAACATCAATCAGAACGCGATCTTCCTGGAATGCTTCATGGACGAGCTGGCGCTGGCCGCGGGCCAGGACGCGCTCGAGTTCCGGCGCAAGCTGATGAGCAAGCATCCCAAGCACCTCGCGGTGCTCAACGCGGTGGCCGATCGCGCCGGATGGGGCAAGCCGGCCCCGCAGGGCGTGCACCGCGGGCTGGCGCACATGATGGCGTTCGGCAGCTACGTGGCGGCGTGCGCGGAGGTGTCCGTGACCGGCGGCGACAAGGTGAAGGTGCGCCGCATCATCTGCGCCACCGATCCGGGCTACGCCGTCAACCCGGCGCAGATCGAGCGCCAGATCGCCGGGTCGTTCGTGTACGGCCTGTCGGCGGTCTTCATGGAAGAGTGCACGGTGAAGAACGGCGCGATCGAGCAAACGAACTTCAACACGTACGACTCGATGAAGATCGCCCAGATGCCGAAGGTCGAGTCGATCATCATGCCCTCGGGTGGGTTCTGGGGCGGCGTCGGCGAGCCCACGATCTGCGTGGCGGCGCCGGCGGTCCTGAACGCCATGGCCAGGGCGACCGGCAAGCGCATCCGTACGTTCCCGCTCAAGAACCACGGTTACCAGATGGTGTGAGTGATGCGTCGTGTCCTGGCTGCCGCGATCGCCGGCGTGTGGATCGCGGCGGCCAGCGTCGCATCGGCCGAGCCGCCGGCCGGCGCCGCGGCGTGCTCGGGCTGTCATCCCTCGGCGGCACGCGGCTCGTCACCGGTCACGCCGCTTGCCGGGCGCGATCGCGCCGAGATCATCAAGGCCATGCAGGACTTCCGTTCGGGCGCACGAAGGGGCACGGTGATGGACCGCATCGCCAAGGGATTCACCGATGCCGAGATCCAGGCGATCGCCGCGTGGTGGGCTTCCCAGCGGTGAAGGCGACCCGCCGACACTTTCTCAAGCTGAGCTTCGCGGCGACCGCCGCCGCCGCGTCCGGTCCACGTCTGGCCCGCGCCCAGGCGAGCGGGCCCCGCGTCGTGGTCGTCGGTGGCGGGTTTGCCGGCGCCAGCTGCGCCCGCGCGCTCCGCCACGCCGACCCGAAGATCGTCGTGACGCTGGTCGAGCCGAACGCGACGTTCACCGCGTGCCCGTTCAGCAACTCGGTGATCGTCGGCATGCGTGAGCTCTCGACCCAGCAGTTCACGTACGATCGCGTCGCCGCCGACGGCATCGCGATCGCGCGGACGAGCGCCACCGCCGTCGACGCGCAGGTAAAATCGGTCACGCTGGCCGACGGCGCGAAGCTCTCGTACGACCGGCTCGTGCTGGCGCCTGGCATCGACATCCGCTGGGGCGCGCTCCCGGGCTACGACGAGGCCGCGGCCGCGCAGATGCCGCACGCGTGGCGCGCGGGGGAGCAGACGCTGCTGCTGCGCCGCC
>QHSM01000368.1 GCA_003221595.1 Candidatus Rokuibacteriota bacterium
CGGCGCTCCACCCGATCGGCACCGGGCCCTTCCGGCACGTCGAGGGCAAGCAAGGGGACTACCACCGATTCGAGGCGGTGGCGAACCACTGGCGGAAGACGCCCGCATTCAAGGAGCTGGTCGTTCGGCGGATCCCGGATCCGGCCACGCGCCTGGCCGGGCTCCGCGCCGGCGAGATCGACATCGGCAACGTCTTCGGTGACTACCTCGACCAGGCCCGCAAGTCGGGGCTCAGGATCCACGAGACGGCGAATGCCGCCTGCCACTGGGTCGTCTTGCAGGGTCAGACGACCCCGGACCGCGAGGACTATTGCCCGACCTGCCCGTGGGCGGGCGATCCCAAGGACCCCAAGAGCCAGGAGAACGCGCGCAAGGTACGGCTGGCCCTGAACCTCGCCGTCAACAAGAAGACGATCGTCAGTGCGCTCTGGAAGGGCATGGGCGCGGAAGCGCCCTTCATGTACTGGTACTACCCGTTCCACAAGGGCTTCAGC
This sequence comes from Candidatus Rokuibacteriota bacterium, assembly GCA_003221595.1. GTDB lineage: Bacteria > Methylomirabilota > Methylomirabilia > Rokubacteriales > CSP1-6 > AR31. The sequence goes on from QHSM01000368.1 coordinate 495, forward strand.
AAGGACTGGAAAGTTCCGCCCTACGATCCCGAGCGCGCCAAGAAGCTCCTGGCCGAAGCCGGCCACGCCGGAGGCTTCGAGGTTCGGGTGAATCCGCTGGTCATGACCTACGCGCTCGATGGACCGGACATGGTGGAGGCCGTGGCGCTCGACTGGGAGAAGATCGGCATCAAGGTCCGGCGCGTTCCCGAGGCGTTCAGCAACTTCCTGCCCAAGAACCGCGCGCGGAAGACGAACAAGACGCACTGGGTGTACGGCTCTCCGCCCTTCGACGAGCCCGTCCTGGCCTGGCAGCGCTGCATCTACTCCAAGGGCCCCTTCAATCTGCTGGCCGACGGACCATACGACGAGGACGTCGACACGATCTCACGCGAGCTCGACGGCGAGAAGCGCGCCCGCATCACCCAGGCGCTGGGTCAGAAGCTTTACTCCGAGTATCACGGCGTGATGCTCGGCGTCAGGTCACTCACGTGGGCGGTGAGCAAGAAGGTCAACAGCTGGCAGACCCTGGTCTACGTGCCGCTCGAGAACAACTACGAATACGTGAGCTGATCGAATAGGGGAGGGCCTATGAGCCTCCATGTCCACGCACGCCTCGGCCGGCGGGGCCCCAGCCCCGCGACGGCCTGCAGCGCACACGGCCACCGGATCGCCTCGCTCCTGACGGCCGCCCTGCTGGTGCTCGCCGCGAGCGCGGCGGGCGCCGGCCAGCCCGGTGAAGCGGTGATGGCGTGGCACGTCACGCTCGCGCCGACGTGGTTCGATCCGTCCACGGCGCCGCCGCAGATCACCCCCTTCGGCATGCTCTACGCGATCCACGACGCGATGGTCCGGCCGCTGCCCGGCCACAAGATGGCCCCGAGCCTCGCCGAGTCGTGGAAGGAGAGCCCGGACGGCAAGGTGTACGAGTTCACCCTGCGCAAGGGTCTCAAGTTCCACAACGGCGATCCGGTCACCGCCGAGGACGTCAAGTTCAGCTTCGAGCGCTACCGCGGCGCCGGGTTCAAGGAATTCGAGACGCGGATGCAGGGGGTCGAGATCGTCGACCCGCTGACCGTCCGCTTCGTTCTGAAGGAGCCCTGGCCTGATTTCATGACCTATTACGGCACGACGGCCACCGCGGCCGGGCTCGTCGTCCCGAAGAAGTACGTCACGCAGGTCGGGGACGAGGGCTTCAGGAAGAATCCGGTCGGCGCGGGGCCCTACAAGTTCGTCAGCCACACGCCCGGGGTGGAGGTCGTGCTCGAGGCGTATCCCGGCTACTGGCGGCACGCGCCGTACGTGAAGCGGCTCGTCATGAAGAGCGTCCCCGACGGCACCACGCGGGCAGCCATGCTGAAGACCGGCGAGGCGGATATCGCGTACGCGCTCGACGGCCCGGACGCCGAGAACGTGAAGCGGGACCCGCGCCTGCAGATCGTCGCCTCGCGCCACGCATCGATCAACTGGCTGGAGTTCCCGGATCAGTGGGATCCGAAGTCGCCGTGGGCCGACAAGCGGCTGCGGCTGGCGGTCATTCACGCGCTCAATCGCAAGGCGATCAACGAGGCCGCCTGTCTCGGCTACTGCCCGCCCACCGGCGTCATCATTCCGCGCGTCATGGACTTCGCGCTGCAAACCGAGCCGCCGGCCTATGATCCGGCGAGATCGAAGCAGCTGCTGGTCGAGGCGGGTTACCCGAACGGCTTCGACGCCGGCGACCTCACGCCGATCCCGCCGTTCTTCACGATGGCGGAGTCGGTCGTCAACTACCTGAACGCCGTCGGCATCCGCGTGAAGATGCGCATCCTGGAGCGCGCGGCCTTCTACGCCGCCTGGCGCGAGAAGAAGCTGCGTAACCTCTTCATCACCGGCGTGGGCAACTCGGGGAATGCCGCCAGCCGGGTGCAGGAGCTCATCTACACCAAGGGTGCCTACGCGTACGGCGGCTATCCCGACATCGACGACCTGTTCCTGCAGCAGGCGCGGGAGCGCGACGTCCGCAAGCGCGAGGCGCTCCTGTTCAAGATCCAGCAGCTCACGATCGATCGGGCGATGTTCTGTCCGATCATGGACTTTCGCGCCCTGATGGGGATCGGGCCGCGCGTCACCGAGCACACGATCACCACGATCCACAATTCCCCGTTCCCGTCGTACGAAGACATGCGGATCAAGGACTAGAGCGGAGGACATCGCCATGGCCCGACCGATCGATCGCCGAACCTTCCTGAAGCGTGCCGGCCAGGCCGCCGCGGTCGCCGCCGGAACGCCGCTCATCCTGCCCGGGCGCGGGGCCGGGCAGGGGCGCGATCGGCTCGTCGTCGCGGTCGGGCAGTGGGGCACCGAGACGCCGTTCGCGTGGCGCTCGACCCAAGGCGAGAAGCCGCTGTGGGACTGCGTGTACGACTCGCTCATCATGCGCGACGCGAAGACCTTCGAGTACCGCCCGGGCCTCGCCACGGAATGGAAGGCGACGAACGAGATGCGGACCTGGACGTTCAAGCTCCGCCCGGGCGTCAAGTTTCACGAGGGCTGGGGCGAGCTGACGGCCGAGGACGTCAAGTTCACCGTTGAGCAGAATCTCAAGCCGGACGCCGGCGGCGGCTCGGCGCCGTTCTTCCGCAACAACCTCGAGCGGATCGAGACGCCGGACAAGCTGACGGTGGTGCTGCATTTCAAGAATCGAGTCTGGGAGGTCGCGTCGAACTTCACGCAGTTCGTCGGCTACCAGAACGTCGTCCCGAAGAAATACCTCGAGTCGGTCGGTGAAGAGAAGGCCGCCCTCCATCCCATTGGGACCGGCCCCTACCGGCATGTCGAGGGACGGCAGGGCGACTATCACCGCTTCGCGGCGGTCGCGGGGCACTGGCGCAAGACGCCGGCCTTCAAGGAAATGGTCATTCGGCGGGTGCCCGACCCCGCCACGCGCCTGTCCGGGCTCCGCGCCGGCGAGATCGACATCGGGGTCGTCTTCGGCGACTACCTCGATCAGGCGGTCAAAGCCGGGCTCCGGCTGCACGACGTTCCGAATTCCGCGTGCTACTGGGTCATCCTCGGCGGCCAGACGACCGCCGATCGCGAGGACTACTGCCCGACGTGCCCGTGGGCCGGCGATCGGAGTGATCCCAAGAGCCGCGAGAACGCGCGGAAGGTACGACTGGCCATGAACCTCGCGGTGAACAAGAAGGCGATCATCGACGCGCTCTGGAAGGGGAAGGGCTCCGACACGCCGTTCTCGTACTACTACTATCCGTTCCACAAGGGCTACAGCACCGACTGGAAGATTCCGCCCTACGATCCGGAGCGCGCCAAGAAGCTCCTGGCTGAGGCCGGGTATGCCGGCGGGTTCGAGGCGCGGGTGAACCCGATGGTCATGGTCTACGCCCTCGACGGGCCCGACGTCATGGAGGCGGTCGCGCTCGACTGGGAGAAGGTCGGCATCAAGCCCAAGCGCTTCCCCGAGATGATCAGCACCTTCGGCCCCAAGAGCCGCAACCGCAAGAGCAACAAGACGCACTGGGTGTACGGCTCGCCGCCGTTCGACGAGCCGATCCTGGCGTGGAGCCGGGTGCTCCATTCCAAGGGCGCGTTCAACCTCCTCGTCGACGGCGCCTATGACGAGGACATCGACACGGCCATGCGCGAATTCGATCTCGACAAGCGCGTGCGACTCACACAGGCGCTCGGGCAGAAGCTCTACGACGGCTACTACGGGGTCATGCTCGGGATGAAGTCCATCACGTGGGCGATGACCAGGAAGGTCGGCGGCTGGCAAACGCTCGCGTACGTCCCGCTGGAGACCAACTACGAGTACGTGAGCCCGGCGAGCTAGTCAGGCCATGAAGCGCAGCAGCGACCGCATCCTCACCACGCACGCGGGGAGCCTGCCGCGTCCCGCCGACCTGCTCGAGCTGATCCGGGCGAAGTCGAGCGCGCAGCCCTACGATCAGGGCGGCTGCGCGAGCCGGGTGCAGAGCGCGGTGCGCGAGATCGTCGGCAAGCAAGCGCAGCTCGGCCTCGACGTCGTCGACGACGGCGAGATGGGCAAGCCCGGCTTCATTCCCTACGTCAGCGAGCGCCTCTCGGGCTTCGAGCCCGACCGGCAGGGCCGGGGCAGCCCGTGGAGCGGCTCGCGCGAGGTGAAAGCCTTCCCCGAGTTCTACGAGTGGTTCGGCCGCGCGATGCCGAGCCCTCCCGCGCGGTCCATGCACATGGTCTGCACCGGCCCCATCGCCTACAAGGGCGCCAAGCACGTGCAGGCGGACATCGACAACCTCAAGGCCGCGCTTCAGGGCACGGCGGTCGAGGAGGCGTTCATCCCGGCCATCTCCCCGACGAGCGTCGAGGACTGGCAGCGGAACGCCTACTACAAGACCGACGAGGAATATCTCTTCGCGATCGCGGACGCCATGCACCAGGAGTACCGCGCGATCGTCGACGCCGGGTTCCTCGTGCAGATCGACGACCCGCACCTGGCGACCCACTACATCACGCACCCCGAGCTCGGCGTGGACCAGGTTCGCCGCTGGGCCGAGGTCCGGGTGGAGGCGCTCAACCACGCGCTCCGCGGGCTGCCACGAGACCGGATCCGCTGGCACACCTGCTACGGGATCAACATCGGCCCGCGCGTTCACGATCTGGAGCTGAAGCACTTCGTCGACGTGATGCTGAAGATCCGCGCCGGCGCCTACTCCTTCGAGGCCGCGAATCCGCGGCACGAGCACGAGTGGCGGGTGTGGGAAGCGGTCACGCTGCCGGAGGGTGCCGTGCTGATTCCCGGCACCATCACGCAGTCCACCGTGCTCGTCGAGCACCCCGAGCTCGTGGCCCAGCGGATCGTACGCTTCGCCAGGGTGGTCGGGCGCGAGAACGTCATCGCCGGCGCTGACTGTGGCTTTGCCACGTTCGCCGGGTCGACCGAGATCCATCCAAGCGTCGTCTGGGCGAAGTTCGACGCGCTGGTGGAAGGAGCCCGGATCGCGACGCGGGAGCTCTGGGGCCGCGCATGAGGCGACCGGCCTGGGCGCTCCTGGCGGCGACAATCGTGCTCGCCCTCGCCGGCTCGAGCCCGCTCGAGGCCCAGTCGTTCTTCGCCGGCAAGACCGTGCGCATCGTCGTCGGCCTGGCGCCCGGAGGCGGCTTCGACACCTATGCGCGTCTTCTCGCGCGACATCTCGGCCGGCACATCCCGGGGAACCCCGCGATCATCGTCGAGAACATGACCGGCGCCGGCGGCCTCATCTCCGCCAACCATCTCTACCGGGTGGTCAAGCCGGACGGCCTCTCGCTGGCGCACGTTCCCGGCACGCTCCTGCTGCGCGAAGACTCCGGTCAAGATCGGTGCGGTCTCGCCCGGCGCGCCGACCGACAACTCGCCGCGAATCCTGAAGGCCGCGCTCGGGCTTCCGATCCAGGTCGTCACGGGCTACAAGGGGACCGCCGAGATCCGCCTCGCCGCCGAGGGCGGTGAGGTGGCCGGGGCGTGCTGGGCCTGGGAGTCGATGAGAGCCACCTGGCGCAGGGCTCTCGAGGCAGGAGATGCGATCCCGATCGTTCAAGTGACCTCGAAGCCCCTGGCGGATCTGCCAAAGGTGCCGCTGGCGATCAGCCTTGCGAAGACCGATGAGGCCCGGCGGTTGATCCAGGTGGGCATTCAGGACGGCAGCGCCTACTCGCGTCCGTTCATCGCGCCACCGGGAACACCAAAGGATCGAGTTCAAGTGCTGCGAAAGGCGTTCGTGGCGGCGCTGAGCGATCCGGCACTTCGGGCAGAAGCCGACAGGGCGCAGCTCACGCTCGATCCGGTGTCGGGTGAAGAGCTGGAACGGCTGGTCGCCGGTCTTTTCAGCCTCGATCCGCCGTTCGTCGACAAGCTCAAGAGTATCCTTCACCGGTAATGCAGCGCTTTATCCTCGGCCGCGTGGTCCAATCGATCGTCTCGATGTTCGTGGTCTCGGTCGTCGTCTTCGCGCTCGTGCGCATGTCCGGCGACCCGATCCAGATCATGATGCCCGCCGAGGCGACCAAGGCCGACATCGACCTGATGCGCGCGCACCTCGGCCTGGACCGCCCGTGGACCGTGCAGTACTGGCGCTTCGCGACCCAGGCCCTGCAGGGCGACTTCGGGCGCTCCGTTCGCTTCCGCCGGCCGGCCCTCGACCTCGTCGTCGAGCGCTACGGCGCGACGCTCGAGCTCGGCGGCATCGCCGTGGTGATCGTGCTCGTCGTGGCGCTACCGGTCGGGGTGTACTCCGCGGTGCGTCGCGGTAGCGCGCTCGACTACGCGGCGCGAGCCTTCGCCGCGCTCGGCCAGGCCATGCCCCCGTTCTGGCTGGGGCTCGTCCTCGTGCTCATCTTCGGCGTGCTGCTCCATCTCTTACCCACATCGGGGCGCGGCACGCCACTGCACGTGCTCCTGCCGGGGATCACGCTCGGCTGGTTCGCGGTGGCCGGACTCATGCGGCTGACGCGCTCGTCGATGCTCGACGTGCTCGGCAGCGAGTACGTCAAGCTGGCCCGCATCAAGGGCCTGCCGGAGCGCCGCGTGATCTGGCTGCACGCCTTCAAGAACGCGGCGCTGCCGGTCGTGACCTTCGCCGCGCTGCTCTTCGTCGCGCTCCTGAACGGCTCGATCATCGTCGAGACCGTGTTCGGGTGGCCCGGGCTCGGCCTGCTCGTGATCGAAGCGGTCGACTCGCGGGACTATCCCATCGTGCAGACGGTCGTGCTGTTCCTGTCGGCCATGTACATCGGCGTCAATCTTCTGGTGGACGTCCTCTACGCGTACCTGAACCCGAAGATCAGGTATTCGCAGTGACCGCCGCCGTCGCCACCGACTCGGACGTCCTCGCCCGGCGCGCGCGCGATCGGCGCTGGCCGCCGGCCGTGCCGCTGGCCGTCGTCGTCGCGCTCGTGCTGTGCGCCCTGCTGGCGCCGGTGCTCGCGCCGCACTCTCCCGTCGAAGGCTCGCTGGGCGAGCGGCTGGCGCCGCCGATCGGGCTCGAGGGCTCCAAGCCCGGGCACGTGCTCGGCACCGACCGCCACGGCCGCGACACCCTGAGCCGCCTGCTGTACGGCGCCCGGATCTCGCTGGCCGTGTCGGTCGTCGGCATCACGCTCACCGGCGCCGCCGGAAGCCTCATCGGCCTGCTGGCCGGATTCTTCGGCGGCTGGGTCGACACCCTGCTGATGCGGCTGGCCGACATCTCGCTGTCGCTCCCCGGCATCCTGATCGCCGTGCTGCTCTCGGTCGTCTTCGAGCCGTCGTTCACCAACGTCATCATCGTCGTCGTGTTTCTCCTGTGGCCGAGCTACGCCCGCCTCACCCGCGGCGAGACGCTCGGCCTCAAGCAGCAAGAGTTCGTGGCCCTCGCGCGCATCGCCGGCTGCTCGAGCGCCCGGATCATGTTCCGCCACATCGTGCCGAACCTGGCGCCGTCGATCCTGGTGCTGGCCACCCTGCACGTCGGCTACATCATCGTGCTCGAGGCGGCGCTCTCGTTCCTGGGCGTCGGCATCCCGCCCCCGACGCCGTCGTGGGGCGTCATGGTGGCCGACGGCCGGGGCTTGATCGAGCAGGCGTGGTGGGTCTCGATCCTTCCGGGCATCGCCATCCTGGTCACCGTGCTGTCGCTCAACATCCTCGGGGACTGGGTGCGCGACCGGCTCGACCCGAAGCTGCGTCAGGTGTAAGCGGGTAGATGAACGATCGGGCGCGTCGACAACAAGGAGGCCGGACATGACGGACTACAAGCTCATCTCGGCGGATTCCCACGTGAGCGAGCCGACCGATCTCTGGGTGGAGCGCGTGGACAAGCGCTACCGCGATCGGGCGCCGCGACTGGCGGTGAACCCCGGCGGTAAGGAGGGGGCCTACTTCCTCTACGAGGGCCACGCGCCGCATCCGATCGGGATCGGGCTCGCCGCGGGCAAGAGCCCGCAGGAGCTCGCCGAGTTCCTGACCAAGGGCACGTACGGCGACGCGCGGCCCGGCGGCTGGGATCCGGCGGAGCGCCTGAAGGACAACGAGATCGACGGCGTCGAGGCCGACGTGCTGTACACGACCCTGGGCTTCCGCATCTTCTGGCTGAAGGACGCGGGGCTCCAGCAGGACTGCTTCCGGGTCTACAACGACTGGCTCGCGGCGTACTGCAGCTACGCGCCCAAGCGCATGGCGGGGCTGGCCCTGATCTCGCTGTACGACCCCAAGGCCGGCGCGCAGGAGCTGATCCGCTGTACCAGGGCCGGGCTCAAGGGCGCCATGATCTGGTGCTCGCCGCCGGCCGATCAGCCCTACAGCTCGCCCGTCTACGATCCGTTCTGGGCTGCCGCGCAGGAGCTGCGCGCGCCCATCAGCCTGCACGCCATCACCGGCATGGGGCAGGAGAGCCAGTGGGAGTTCAGCGAGCGCTACATGCGGGCGACGATCCTCGCGCACGAGGTCGAGCGCTCGTTCAGCGTGCTCATCTTCTCGGGCGTCCTCGACCGCTTCCCCGATCTGCAGATCGTCTCGGCCGAGAACAACTGCGGCTGGATTCCGTACTACCTGCAGCGCATGGACCGGGCCTTCGAGCGCGGGCGCTATGCCGCCGGCTTCAACTTGAAGCTCAAGCCCAGCGAGTACTTCCAGCGCCAGATGCACGCCACCTACATCGACGACTTCGTCGGCGTCGCCAACCGCCATTTCGTCGGCGTCGACCGGCTCATGTGGTCCTCCGATTACCCGCATCAGGCGTCGTCCTGGCCGCATTCGCAAGATGTGGTCGCGCGCGACTTCAAGGACGCCACCCCGGACGAGCGGTTCAAGATCACCCGGGGTAACGTCGCCAAGCTGTACGGGTTCGAGCGCTAGGACCCCCGCTTGGCCGACCCACTGCTCGAGGTGCGGGACCTCCGCACCTACATCTACACGCGCCGCGGGATCGTCAAGGCCGTCGACGGCGCGTCCTTCTCGGTTCACGCCGGCGAGACGCTGGGGATCGTCGGCGAGTCGGGCTCCGGCAAGTCGATGACGTGTCTCTCGATCCTGCGACTGGTGCCCGAGCCGGGCGGGCGCATCGTCGGCGGCGAGATCGTCTTCGGCGGCGAGAGCCTCCTGACCAGGAGCCCGGAGGAGATGCGACGACTCCGCGGGTCGCAGATC
>QHSM01000369.1 GCA_003221595.1 Candidatus Rokuibacteriota bacterium
GGCGACCGCGTTCGGCGTCTTGATGTTGATGACCTCGCCCGGCTGCATGCGTTCGCGCGCCACGCTGAGCGCGATCTTCCCGGACTCGATGTCGATGGTGGAGCGCCCGGGCCCCTCGGTGATCGTGACGGCCGAGCGCTCGCGGATGCTGACGACGGCCTTGCCGCCGAGCAGGAGGCGGGCGAACGATTGCTCGCCGGTGACGACGCGATCTTGCAGGAACACGTCGTCCTTGAACTTCAGGACGACCGGCTGTGCGGCCACCGCGCGCGCCGCCGTCACGTTGCCCTCGAGCGTCGTGACGACACCGGCCTTCGTGGCCTGCGCGAACGCCGTGGCGGGCAGCAGGTAGATGGCGAGAGCGAGCCACGCGAGCGCCGGTTTTCGCCATCCACGCATCAGTGAGGGCCTCACCGCGAGAGAGTAGACGGACATGATCACGTCATTGTGCTTGACTGTCAAGGGCGAACACGGCTAATAGGTGTGATTCATGTGCAGATTCCGGAATCCGCGGCGGTCCCTCCTCTCGACGCGCCTGACGTGCCTGCTGCTCGTGGCGGCGCTGGCCGGGCCCCTCGGCTTCGCCGGGCGCGCGTCCGCGCAGACCACCGAGGCCGACGTCTACGTCGCGCAGGCGGTGCTCGACTTTTCCGACAAGAAGTACGACGCGGCGCTGGTCAACCTCAAGAAGGCGCTCGCGACGGAGCCCGACCACGTCGAGGCCCTGTACTACACGGGCGTCGTGCTGATGGCCAAGAACCAGCCGGCGGAGGCCACGCCGTTCCTCGAGAAAGCGCGAGCGCGCTCGCGCACCGATCCCTCGATCGCCTTTCAGCTCGGGCTCGCGTACTTCGCGCAGCAGCAGTATGACAAGGCGCAGCCCCTGCTCGAGGAGACGTTCCAGAAGCAGCCGACGCTCGACGGCATCGGATACTACGTGGGCTTCCTGCGCTACCGGAAGAAGGACTATCGCGGCGCGCTCGACGCGTTCAAGGCCGGCCGCACGAGCAGCCCCGACCTGCAGCAGCTGACGAAGCTCTATTCCGGGCTCGCTCTCGGCTCCCTCGGTCTGCCCGGGCAGGCGACTGCCGAGATCGATCAGGCGATCCGGGCGGCGCCGGCCTCGGCGTTCACCGGACCCGCCGAGCGGCTGCGCGACTCCATGGTGGCCACGCGCCAGGGCCAGCGCCGGCTGTCCGCCGAGCTCAAGCTGGGCTTCTTCTACGACGACAACGTGCCGGTCATCCCCGACGCCGATCCGAGCGAGCCGCTCATCACGCTGCTCCGGAAGGCGAACCGCACCTCGACCGGTGAGCTGTTCGGGCTGCGCGGGGACTACGCGTGGCTCAGGACGGATCAGTGGGAAGCGACGATCGGCTACTCGTTCTTCGGCACGTACAACAACGACCTGCCGTCGTTCAACATCATGAGTCAGCTCGGGAGCCTCGGCGCCTCGTACCGCACGGCGATCGCCAACATGCCGCTGCTCCTCGGCGGGCAGTACTCGTTCGACGCGCTGTGGCTCGACCAGCGATGGTTCGTCCAGCGGCACACCGGAAGCGCCTACGCCAGCCTCGTCGAGAGCGATCGGTATCTGACCCAGGTGTTCGCGCGCTACCAGCACAAGAACTTCAATCAGACCATCGACACGCTGCCGGCCGAGGACCGGGACGGCAGCAACTGGATGATCGGCGGAACCCAGTTCCTCCGCTTCTCGGAGGACCGGCACTTCCTGAAAGTCGGCTACCAGTTCGACTGGGACGACACCGTCGGGAGTAACTACGAGTACGTGGGCAACCGGGTCACCGGCGGCGGGCAGTACACGCTGCCGTGGTACGCCACCCGGCTCAAGTACGATCTCGACGTCCACTTCCGCAATTACCAGCACAAGAACACCATCCTGCCCACCACCGCGCCCGGCACGGTTCGGCGGCAGGACACCGAGATTGTCAACATCGTGCGCGCCGAGCTGCCGCTGCCCTGGAGCTTCACGCTCGCCTTCGAGTACCAGTCGACGATCAACCTCTCGAACATCGCGCTGTTCCAGTACACCCGCAACGTGTACACGATGATGGTCGTCTGGTCGTACTGAGGCCCTCCGGCCGAAAGGAAACGGTGTGATGCGACGTCGCGCACTGCTGATGGCGCTCGTGGTGGCGATCCTCCCGCTGTCCGCCGAGGCCCAGCGGTCGCCGGTGATCCTGTCGACCACCACGAGCACCCAGGACTCGGGCCTGCTCGACGTGCTGGTGCCGCGGTTCGAGCGCCAGACGGGCTACAGCGTCAAGACGATCGCGGTGGGGACCGGCCAGGCCCTGGCGCTGGCGGGACGGGGCGAAGCGGACGTCGTCCTGGCCCACGCGCCCGCGCTCGAGCAGAAGTACATCGCGGACGGCAAGATGCTCAACCGGCGCCTCGTCATGTACAACGACTTCGTCATCATCGGGCCCGCGGCGGACCCGGCGAAGATCAAGGGCATGACGAAGGCGGCGGGCGCGATGAAGGCCATCGCCGCGACCGGCTCGCGCTTCGTCTCCCGGGGCGACAACTCCGGCACCCACAACCTGGAAAAGGAGCTCTGGAAGCTCGCCGGCGTCGAGCCGCAGACGGGCTGGTACATCGAGTCCGGGCAGGGGATGGGCGCGACGCTCGGCATCGCCGACGACCGCAAGGCGTACACCCTGACCGATCGCGGGACCTACCTGGCGTTCCAGAAGCGGTTCGCCGACTTCATGGTGTCGGGGGACGTTCAGAAGGTCATCAGGACGTTCGGCGTCGGCAAGTACGGCCAGCCCCTGTTCGTGCCGGTCGCCGGCACGAAGGAAGAAGAGATCGGCCGCACGCCGTAAGGGCGCGGTCTTCGGCTAGCCGGGGCCCGCTCCCGGAGGCGCCATCGCGGCTTCCTCGCGCGGAACACAGACCGTGGTGGCCTCGTCCCGCCACACGATCGCCCAGCCCATCGCGCGGAGCCGCTCGTCGATCTGTGCCTGGCGGCGGCCGGCGTGCCGCCGGTCCGGGCTGCGCGACGCACGGTCCAGGCGCCGCTCGCCGAGCCGCCGGTCGACGATGACGGTGACCTCGGCGTTGCCGGTGAACTCTCGCTGCAGGTAGTCGCGAAGCTTGGGCCGGTGGCGGGAGACGACGAATACGAGATGAGCCATGGGGACCTGAAAAGCGTACCGTCGCGCGGCGTGACCGTCAAGGCCGAAGGGTGCGAATGGCGATAGCGAGGGCGACGGCCCTGGCATAGAGTTGCGGTGATGGGGCGCATCGGGGCCCGTCTGCTGGGCCACACTCGCCGGCTGCTCTTTGGCATCGGCGCGGCCCTCTGCGTGGCGACGCTGGCGCTCACCGGGTCTCTCGAGCGGTGGGAGCATCTGTGGCTCGACGAGCTCTTCGAGCTGCGCGGCGTCCGCCCGCCCACCGCGCCGATCGTCATCGTCACCATCGACGAGTCGACCTTCCAGGAGCTCAACCTCCCGTGGCCGTTCCCGCGGGCGCTGCATGGCAAGCTCATCGACCGGATCAGCGCCGACGGGCCGATCGCCATCGGGGTCGACGTCATGTTCGACAGCCCCTCGATGTTTGGACCCAGGGACGACGAGGCCCTCGGCGCGGCGATCGCGCGCGCCGGCAACGTCGTGCTCGTCGCCGCCGGCGCGCAGGACGATCAGCCGCTCGTCGCCCAGGGCGGCAAGGTGACGGGCGTGGAGCGCGAAGTCTCGAACCTGCCGCTGCCGGTCATCCGAAAGGGCGCCGCGGCCGTCGCCCCGGTCAACATCGTTCTCGATCCCGACGGCCACATCCGGCGCGTCCCCGTTCGGGTGGCGGTACCCGACCCGCAGAAGGGTTACGAGTGGTGGCTCGCCCTCGACGCCCAGCTCCACCGGCAGGCGCAGGCGGCCGGCTTGCCGGCGAAGCCGCTCCCCGACGCCCGCGAAGTCCTCATCAACTTCCGCGGCGGGCCCCGGACGTTTCAGTGGGTGCCGTACTACCGCGTGGTGACGGACGAGTTCAAGGAGATCAAGGGGCTGTTCAGCGGCAAGATCGTGCTGATCGGCTCCACCAGCGAGGCGCAGCACGACGTCTTCGCCACCGCGTTTGCGCGTGCCGGCACCATGCCGGGCGTCGAGATCCACGCCAACGCGCTCGAGACCTTCATCCGGGGCGACCCGATTCGCGCGATGCCCAGGTCCGTGTCGACCGCGCTGGCGATCGCCTTCGCGCTCGTCGGCTCGCTGCTGGTCGTGCGCCTCCAGGCGTTCCGCGCGCTGGTCGTCACGCTCGGCCTCTTGGTCGCGAGCGGCCTCGCCGCTTACGCCGGCTTCCGGTACGGCGACTTCTGGCTCCGCGGGGTCGGGTGCACGTTCGGGCTCCTCCTGGGCTACGGCGCGACCGTCGTCGAGAACTTCGTGTCGGCCCAGCTCTACAAGCGGCGGCTCTCGCCGTTCTTCTCGCCCGACGTCCTGCGCGCGCTGGTGCGGGCCCGCGACGTCGAGAGCCTCGGCCCGCGAAGGCGCGTGGCCACCGTGCTCTTCTCCGACATCCGCGGCTTCACGTCGATCTCCGAGCGCCTGCAGCCGGAACAGGTCGAGGAGATGCTCGGTGAGTATCTGACCGAGATGACCCAGATCGTCTTCAAGCACCGGGGCTCGGTCGACAAGTACATCGGCGACGGCATCATGGCGCTCTACAACGCGCCGTTCGAGGATCCCGAGCACGCCCTGAACGCGGTCCGCACCGGCCTCGAGTTCCAGGAGCGGGCCCTCACGGTCTCCGCGAAGTGGCAGGCGCGGCTCGGCGCCGCCATTCGTATCGGCGTGGGCATCAACACCGGCGAGATGCTGGTGGGTACGCTCGGCTCCCGCCAGCGCTTCGAGTACACCGCGCTCGGCGATCACGTCAATCTCGGCTTGCGGCTCGAATCCGCCACGAAGGACTACGGCGCGCCGATCATCATCAGCGAGTACACCTACGCCCTCGTGAAAGGGCGGTTCCCGACGCGCGAGCTCGGGGACGTCACGGTCAAGGGCAAATCGCAGCCGGTGAAGATCTACGGCGTCGTGCCGGCCAGCGTACGCAGGTATCAGCGGGCGGCGTTTGCCGCGGCGGTGACCCTCACCGCGCTCGGCGACGGGCGCGTCTGCCGCGCGCGCGCCGCGGACATCAGCGAGGGCGGACTGGCGCTCGCGGGCGTGCCCCCCGAGTGGGACATCGGCACCAGGGTCCAGATCCGCGTCGAGGGCGGCGACCTGCCGCGCCGGATCCTCGCCGAGGGCACGATCGTGTCGCGCCGGGGCGACGCCGCCGGCGTTCAGTTCGCGACGCTGGACGCCGAGTCGGTGGCGGCCGTCGCCGAGTACGTCGCGCGCGGGAGGGAGGCCGAAGACGATGCGAGCTGACGTGAGACTGCGTGGGACCACACCGCGAACGATCCTCGGATGGTTGTTGCTGATGCTCAGCGTCGGCGGCTGCGCCGAGTCCGTGGCGCCGGCGCCGGCGGCGACCGCCCAGCAGACGTGCGAGCGCGCGGGCGGGACGTGGCGCGGGACGCGCTGCGAAACGTCCTCGGGCGGCGGGTACTGAGTCTCGGCGCCGCTCAGGCGCCCGTCGAACCGAAGCCGTCGTCGCCGCGCTCGCTCGCCGGCAGATCGGCCACCTCGATCAGCTCGGCTCCTTCCACGCGCTGGATGACGAGCTGGGCCACGCGCTCGCCGCGGCGCAGCGTGACCGGCTGCGCGCCGTGGTTCACGAGCAGAACCTTCAGCTCGCCGCGATAGCCCGCGTCGACCAGCCCCGGCGCGTTGAGCACCGTCACGCCCTCCGCCCGGGCGAGGCCGGAGCGCGGGAGCACGAGCCCCGCGAGCCCGAAGGGAATGGCCACCGCCAGCCCGGTGCCCACGAGGGCGCGCGCCCCCGGCTCGAGCGTGACGTCGTGCGCGGCGTGGAGATCGAGCCCCGCGTCGCCCGCGCGCGCGTACGCGGGCAGCGGCATCGACGGGTCGAGGCGCTTGACGAGAACCTTGATCACGGGACGAGCACGACCTTGCCGTAGCTCTCGCGCGAGGCGATCGCCCCCAGGGCCTGCGCCGCTTGCTCGAGCCGGAACGATCGCCAGATGACGGGCTTGATCTCGCGCGTCTCGGCGAGCTTCAGGAGCTCCACCATCCAGCGCCGCACCATCACCGCGTCGCGCTGGCGATAGAGTCCCCAGTGCACGCCGAGAACGCTGAAGTTCTTCAGCAGGACGCGGTTGGTGGCGGCCTCGGCGATGCGCCCGCCGGCGAACCCGATCAGCAGCAGCCGCCCCTCGAAGGCGATGCAGCCGGTCGAGCCGTCGAAGACGTCGCCGCCGACCGGATCGAAGATGACGTCGGCGCCGGCGCCGTGCGTCTCACGCCGCACCCGCTCGACCCACGCCTCGCTCCGATAGTCGATGCAGATGTCGGCGCCGTTGGCGCGCGCGACCTCGAGCTTCGACGGCGATCCCGCGGTGGCGATGACCCGGGCGCCCAGCGCGCGGCCGAGCTGGACGGCCGCGAGGCCGGTGCCGCCGGCGGCCGCGTGGACCAGGAGCGTCTCGCCGCGCCGGAGCGCGGCGCGGTGGACGAGGCCGCACCAGGCGGTCTGATACGCGAGCCCGAACACCGCTCCCTCCTCGAAGGTCATGAAGTCGGGGAGGGCGTAGACGTGCCGCTGGTCGACGGCGACCACCTCGGCGTAACCGCCCCAGGCCATCGTCGCGAAGACGCGCTCGCCCAGGCCGACCTGGGTCACGCCGGCGCCGACGCCGCGGACGATGCCGGCCACTTCGCAGCCCGGGCTGAACGGGAGCTCGGGGCGATGCTGGTACTTTCCCTGGACGATCAGGACATCCGGGAAGTTGCACCCGATCGCGCGGACCTCGATGACGACCTCGCCAGGGTTCGGTCGCGGCAGGGGCGCCTCGGCATACTCCAAGGTCGAGGGCTCACCCCACGCGCGCGCCAGCATGGCTTTCACGATCGTCTCCCGGGCCGTCCGGATCGTAGCACGTGCGGGTAAGATGATCGCCGTGCCCGACTCCCCCGGCGCGCTCGACTCCGTTCGCGTCCTCGACCTCGCGACCTATCTCGCGGCGCCGGTCTGCGCGACGCTGCTCGGCGAGTTCGGCGCCGAGGTGATCAAGGTGGAGCAGCCGCGCGTCGGCGACGACCTGCGACGCCTGGGCCGCGCCGCCGGCCCCGACGCGGGCGGCTCCTACTGGTGGTTCGTCGAGTCGCGCAACAAGAAGTCGATCACCTGCAACCTCCGGGACGCGGAGGGGCAGGCGCTGATCCGGCGCCTGGTCGCGGAGTCGCACGTGCTGACCGAGAACTTCAGACCCGGGACGCTCGAGCGCTGGAACCTCGGGTGGGAGGCGCTGTCCGCGTTCCGCCGCTCGCTCGTCATGGTCCGCATCTCGGCGTTCGGCCAGACTGGACCGAGCCGCGAGCGTCCCGGCTTCGGGCGCATCGCCGCCGCGGTGGGCGGCCTCGCGTACCTGTCCGGCTATCCGGATCGCCCGCCGGTATCGCCGGGAACTCCGACGGTCCCCGACTATCTCGCGGGCGTCTTCGGCGCGGTCGGCGCCCTCGTCGCGCTCCGCCACGCCGAGCGCACCGGCGAGGGCCAGGTCGTCGATCTGGCCCTCTACGAGCCCGTCCTGCGCGTGCTCGACGACGCCATCGCGGTGTACGGCGCCACCGGCCACGTGCGGGAGCGG
>QHSM01000370.1 GCA_003221595.1 Candidatus Rokuibacteriota bacterium
CGGCATGCGCGCGACCGGATCCCACGACACGGTGCTCGACGGCGTGTTCGTGCCCGAGAGCGCCGTCAGCCTGCGCCGGCCGGCCGGCCGATGGAGCCTCCCGATGCACGTCACGGCTGCGATCGCGCTGCCGATCATCTATGCCGTCTACGTCGGCGTCGCTGAAGCCGCCCGCGTCCTGGCACTCGAGGTGGCGGCGAAGCGGCGCGACGAACCGACGACCGAACGGATGGTCGGTGAGATGGAGAACGAGCTCACGGCCGCGCAGATCGCGCTCCGTTACATGCTCGACGCCGGGGAGCGCGGCCCGATGGGGGTCGAGACGACCGGCCAGGTCCTGATCGGGCGCACCCTCGTGGCTCGCGCCGTTATCAAGACGGTGGAGCGAGCCATGGAGGTCGCGGGCGGCGCCGGGTTCTATCGCGGCCTCGGGCTCGAGCGCCTCTTCAGGGACGTTCAGGGTGCGCGCTATCACCAGGTGCGGGAGCCAGCGCAGGTCCTCTATTCCGGTAGACTCGCCCTCGGTCTCGATGTGAACGGTTGACGGGGTCCAGGTCGCCATTGACGCTCAACTCGAGCATGAAGGAGTGCAGCGCATGCATCTGAAACATCTGGTCGCCACGCTCGTCCTGGCTGTCGCGACATTGACGGGAGCCCTCTGCGTCGAGGCCGACGTCGTGACCGACGCGAACGCCAGGGCCGCCGATGTCGCCTCGAGGCACCCGGGAACTCCGCCGGCCGTGAGGATCATGGCGTTCGTGCAGGTGTCGGTGTTCGAGGCGGTCAACGCGATCACCGCGCGCTACCCGTCGACACGCGTGAAGATCGCCGCCCCGCCCGGCGCGTCGGTCGACGCCGCGGTGGCCGCCGCGACCCGGACGGTGCTCCTGAAGCTCATGCCGACCCAGCAGGCGGCGATCGAGGCCGACTATCAAGCCGCCCTGAAACCAATGCCCGACAGCGCGGCGAAGACCGGCGGGATCGCGGTCGGCGAGCAGGCGGCGGCGGCCTGCCTGACCCGCGAGGACGGCATGGGCCATCCCGACACGTATCGCCCCCACACGGCGGCCGGCGTCTATGTGCCGACGCTGCTCCCGGCCGTGCCCAACTGGGGCAAGCGAACGCCGTGGGTCATGGCCAGCGGTGATCAGTTCCGGCCCGGCCCCCCGCCCGGCCTGACCAGCGCGACGTGGGCGCGTGACTACAACGAGATCAAGACGATCGGCGGGAAGAACAGCACCCAGCGTAGCCCGGAGCAAACCGTCATCGCCAAGTTCTGGGAGGCGACCGCTCCCGCCGTCTACTGGCCGGTGGCGCGCTCGGTCGCCTCCATGCCCGGCCGCGACGTGACCGAGAACGCGCGGCTCCTGGCGACCGCCGCGATGGCCATGGACGACGCGCTGGTCGCGGTCTTCGACGCCAAGTACACGTACCACCTCTGGCGCCCGGTCACGGCCATCCGCAACGGTGATGTCGACGGTAACGACGCGACCGAGCGCGATCCGAGCTGGACGCCGTTCATCGACACGCCGATGCATCCGGAGTATCCGTGCGCCCACTGCATCGTGTCGGCGTCGCTGGGAGCGGTGCTCGAGGCCGAGCTGGCCGGCCGCCCGTCACCGAAGCTGAGCTCGGCCAGCTCGACCGCCGGTGGCGCCGTGCGCACGTGGGGAAGCGTCGGCGAGTTCGTGCAAGAGGTGGCCGTGGCGCGCATCTACGACGGCGTGCACTACCGCAACTCGACGGAGGTCGGCACCGCAATGGGCAAGAAGGTCGGCGAGCTCGCGGTGAAGAGCTTTCCGAAGCCGATCCGCTAGCCGGGGCTCGACGACGCGGGACCTAGCCCTCGTAGGTCTCGCGCCGGGCGAGCCCGCGCTGGGCCGCCAGGTAGCTCGCGCGCGTCATCGGCGGCCGGGCCTTGGCGATCACCTCGCGGCCGGCGGCGGCGCCGTCCCACAGCATGTCGACCACCATCGCCGCCAGCGCCTTGGCGGGCCCGAGATACGCGAGCGGCTTGTCGACGATGGCCCAGTCGGCGCCGTGGCCGGTGCCGCGCGCCCCGCCGATGTAGGGGTGGAGGATGGGCATGACCTGCGAGAGGTCTCCCATGTCCGTCGAGCCCGTCCGATGGCCGATCTGCCGGTAGTTCTCCGCGCCGAAGAGGTCGCCGGCGATGTCGCGGAAGTGCCGGGCCATGATGGGATCGCAGGTCATCGGCATGTAGCCGGGAATGGTCTCGATCTCGACCTTGGCGCCGAGCGCCAGGGCACCGGCCCGCAGCGCGCGATCGACCTTGACGTTGGCGTCGAGGATCGCCTGCATCGACCGGCCGCGCACGTACGTCTCGATCCGCACCTCGCCGGGGATGACGTTCACCTGCGAGCCCCCGTGGGTGATGATCGGATGGACCCGGATCGTGTCCTCGTCGCGAAACGTCTCGCGGATCGCGTTGATCGCCGTGAGGCCGATCTGGGCGGCGTAGAGGGCGTTGATGCCCATGTGGGGAGCGCCGCCCGCGTGCGCCGCCCGGCCGATGTAGCGCACCGTTTTCACGATGCAGCCGTTGTTGGAGGCCGGCACTCCCGCCTTGCCCTCCTCGGGGCGCGGGGTCGTGTGGATCATCATCGCCATGTCCACGTCGTCGAAGTGTCCGAGCCGCAGGAGCTCGGGCTTGCCGCCCAGGAACTCGAGCTTGCCCGCCCGGGCCTGGGCGACGCGCCATTCGATGTCGCCGTACTCTTCGGCCGGAACGGAGAAGAACGCGACGCGGCCGGCCAGCTGGTCGAACGCCTTGGCGTCGAGGAGCCCGATGGCCGCGCCCAGCATGCCGGCGATCTGCGCGTTGTGGCCGCAGGCGTGCGCGGCGCCGGTGTCGGGATCGCCTTCGGGATGGCCGGCAACCACGAGCGCGTCGAGCTCGCCGAGCACCGCGAAGGTCGGTCCGTCACCGGCCCGGCCACCGACGTCGGCGCGCACGCCGGTCAGCGCGAGACCCGTCCGGGGGGTCAGCCCGAGCTTCTTGAAGGTTTCCTCGACGAGCCGGGCGGTCTTGACCTCCTTGAACCCCAGCTCCGGGTGGCGGCGGATCTGCTCACCGAGACCGATGATCTCGTCCGCGCGCTGGTCGATCGCCTGGTAGACCCGCTGCTTCAGCTCGTCCCTGGTCATGTCGTCCTCTCCGTGGGGGTGAGTCTCGGGAAGCCGCCCGACATTCTACTGCCGCCGGCTTGCGGGGCCCCTGCATACTGACGGTCAGAGAATTTACCCGACGGAGAGGAGAACATGGAACCCCACCACGTCGTCGAGGCCGTCGGGATCGTCGTTCTGGGCCTTGTCTTCTATTCCTACTCCCGGCGCTGGTTCGAGTCGACCGAACGCGCCGCTCGCCCGGCGCGAGTGCCCCTGCGGATACTGGTCAACGGCCTGGCCTTCGGCCTGCTGACGGTGGCGCTGATGATCTCCCGGATCGACGTGGGTCAGGGCGTCTTCGTCGACGCCCGGGCCGTGCCGATCGCCCTGATCACCCTGGTCGAGGGCGGCTGGGCCGGGCTCCTCGCCGCGCTGGTGGCGTGCGTCTACCGCGTAGCGTGGCTCGGCGGCTCCGGCGCGCCGGCCGGTGTGCTCGGCCTCCTGGCGACGGCGGGCGCGTCCGCCCTGGCGCTGGCGTGGGCGCGGCGCGACGGGGGTGTGCGGGCGCGTCACGCGTTCGCCCTGGGCGGCGCCGTGTACATCATCACGTTCGTCTCGTTCCTGCTCGTGGGCGAGCGAGGGATCGCGATCTTCACCCGTGAATGGCTGCCGCTCCTGATCATCAGCGTCGGGGGCGTCGGGGGATTCTCACGGCTCTTCATCGACGTGGCCGGCGCGATGGCGGCCGAGGCCGCGCGACGCGAGGCGGCCGAGCTGCGCGCGATCGCGCTCCTCGCCCGAGCGGCGGCGCACGAGATCAACAACGCGCTCATGATCGTTGCCGGTGGGCTCTCCATCCTTGCCCGGCGACTGCCCCCGGATAGCGAAGACAGCCAGTGGGCGACACGCGCCCGGGATGGAATCGAAGCGGTCAAGCAGATCATCATCCGCATGAACGCCATCTCGCAGATCGAAGAAGTCCCGCCTCAAGGA
>QHSM01000371.1 GCA_003221595.1 Candidatus Rokuibacteriota bacterium
TGCGATCTGGACGCCATCCGGGTCGGCCACCGCGTGAAGGTCGTGTTCAAGCCGACCGACGGCGGACCGCCGGTCCCGATGTTCACGCCGGCCTGATCAGCCACTCTCGGGATGGCCGAGCTCTACGACGAGATCGGTGTCGGCTACCGCGCTCGTCGGCGTCCCGATCCGCGCCTGGCCGCGGCGATCACGTGGGCGCTCGGGGAGACCGAAACGGTCGTGAACGTCGGCGCGGGCGCCGGCTCCTACGAGCCCGCGGACCGATCCGTCGTCGCGGTGGAGCCGGCGATGACGATGATCCGGCAGCGGAGCGCCGGCAGCGCGCCGGTGGTGCAGGCCTCCGCGACCGAGCTGCCGTTCCGCGACGACGGGTTCGCGGCGGCGCTGGCCGTCCTGACCGTGCACCACTGGCCCGACCGAGCGCGCGGGCTCGACGAGCTCGGGCGCGTTGCCCGGCGGCGCGTCGTCGTCGTCACCTGGGATCCGGTGGATTTCAGCTTTTGGCTGGTCGACGACTACTTCCCCGAGCTCGCCGCGATCGACCGGCAGATCTGCCCCGCCATCGAGGAGTTCAGGCGGGCGCTGGGACATATCGAGGTGTATCCGCTGCCGATTCCCCACGACTGTGTCGACGGCTTCCTGGGCGCCTACTGGCGTCGGCCGCACGCATACCTGGACGCGGGCGTGCGCAGCGCGATCTCGACGTTCGCGAAGATGACGCCCAGCGATGTCGAAGCGGGGCTCGAGCGGCTCCGCCGCGACCTCGAGGACGGCACGTGGGCGCGCCGCTACGGCGACCTCCTCGACCGAGCGGAGATCGACCTCGGCTACCGGATCGTCGTGGCGGCGAAGCGCTGAGGCCTAGGCGCAGGCGACGGCGTAGACGTCCTTCACCTCTGTCGGGAGCCGCCACTCCTTCCAGCTCTTCCCGCCGTCGCGGGTGCCGAAGACCTGGCCCAGCCGCGCGACGCTGTAGACCTGATCGGGATCGCGCGGGTGCAGCGACACCGCCATCATCGTGCTCTCGGCCTTGATCCCGTGATCGATGCGGCGCCAGGACTGGCCGAGGTCGTCGCTGCGATAGAGCGAGCCGTCCTTGCTCCGCGCGGCGGGGCTGAGCGCGGCCACCAGCGTCCGGGGATCGTGCGGCGACACCTTGACGTCGCGCGCGTAGGTCAGCGGCGAGAAGCGGCCGATCTCCATGTCCTCCCAGGTCTTGCCGCGATCGGCGCTGCGGAAGAGGCCCATGCGCACGGCGAGGAAGACCGTGCCGGGCTGCGCGCTCGAGATGGTGAGCGCGTGGGAGTCGAGCATGCCCTCGTTCTCGGTGTCGCTGGCGATCTGGCTCTTGAGGTGCGTACGCTGCGCGAGCCGGACGAGATCGTCGCCGATGTCCTCCCAGGTTTCGCCCCGGTCGCGGGATCTCAGCACGCCGTCGACCTCGAGCCCCGCGTAAACCTCATCCGGATTGGTCGGATCGATCGCGAGACGGATGACGCGGCAGGGGAAGTTCATCTTCACGCGCCCCGGCGAGGTCACGCGCGGCAGCTTGCGCCAGCTGTCGCCGCCGTTCTCGCTCCGGTAGATCGCCACGGGCGAGGTCCCGAGGTACATGATGCGCGGATCGCGCGGGTGCATGAGGATCGACCAGACTTCCAGTCCGTCGTCCGGGAAGGGGAGCTTCTCCCAGCTCTCTCCGCCGTCCCGGCTGCGGTACGGCCCGTTCTGGGAGCCGGCGTAGATGAGGTTGCGATCGGTCGGGTGGATGGTGATCGCCTGCACGTCCATGCGCTCCGGCAGGCCCTTGCGAAGGAGCTCCCACTGATCGCTCCCGACGGTTTGCCGGAAAATCCCCCCGAGGGCTCCCGGGATTCGCGCCGCGGTCCCGACGTAAACGTGCGAGGTTCCTACAGTGTTCGCCATGCCCGACCTCCTTGGGTGTGGCCCAGACTCTATCATTCTCGGGCTCGATAATGCGCTCCTCGTGAAGCGCCTCCACGAAAGCAGTTGACGGCGCCCACGCTCCGGGCTTAATGAAGGCTCTACCCGCGATGTGCGGGGCGCCAACCCTCACTGCCGAAAGGAGTCGCACTTGATTTACGAGATTCGCACGTACCAGATCGCTCCCGGGAGCCTGGCCGAGGTCGAGAAGCGCTTCGGTGACGCCTACCAGTACCGCAAGAAGTACTCCGAGCTGACGGCCTTCTTGCACACCGAGGTCGGGCCGCTCAACGAGATCGTCCACATCTGGGGCTACAAGGATCTGGCCGATCGCGCGCGCGTGCGGGGCGAGGCGTCGAAGGAGGCGAACTGGCCGCCGAAGATCCAGGAGTTCATCCGCGCGATGCGCTCCGAGATCATCACGCCGTTCGGGTTCATTCCCGAGCCGCATCCGGGCAAGCTGGGCCCCGTCTACGAGCTGCGCTACTACACGATCAAGCCGGGCACGATCGCGGATCTGGCGAAGGGCTGGGAATCGAAGATCGCCGAGCGTGGCAAGCTCTCCCCGATCGTGTTCGCGGGCCCGGTCGAGTTCGGCCGCGCCAACGGCTACCCGATCGGCGATCGAACGACATATTCACAGGTTCGCTTCCTCGTCGGCTCCCTCAGTCATCTCGACGAGATCTTCGAGGGCCGGTTGATTCATCGGGCCGGTGTGCCGTCGCGACTGGTCCGGGCGGCGGCCGAGCCCGAAGTTCGCTATGACTACCGGGGCGAGAGTCTCGGCCTGGATCAGTACCTCGCGCGGAACCCGACCACCGGGCTCCTCATCGCCCGCGACGACACGATCCTCGTCGAGCGCTACCAGTACGCGCGCAACGATCGGCACCGCTTCACGTCGTTTTCGATGGCCAAGACCGTCACGTCGATGCTGATCGGCATCGCCATCGCGGAAGGCCGCATTCGGTCGGTCGACGACCCCGCCGCGGCCTACGTTCCGGGGCTGGCGGGTACCGAGTACGGACGGACCTCGCTTCGGCACTTGCTCCAGATGTCGTCCGGCGTGCGCTTCCTCGAGGAGTACTCGGGACGCGACGACATCACGCGGCTGGCCAGCGACACGTTCTGGCTACGCGGGCCCGGCGGCGTCGCGGCGGTGACGCAGTTCAACGAGCGGACCGCGCCGGGCGGAACGCGATTCTCGTACGCGTCGGTCGAGACTCAGGTGCTGGGACTGGTCTTGACTCACGCGCTCGGCCGCCCGGTCTCGGCCTACCTGCAGGAGAAGATCTGGCAGCCGATCGGCGCCGAGGCCGATGCGACCTGGCTCGTGGACCGCGCGGGCCAGGAGTCGACCTTCTGCTGTCTCAACGCCGTGCTGCGCGACTACGCGCGGCTCGGCCTGCTGCTCGCGCACGACGGGAACTGGCGTGGCCGGCAGATCATTCCGGCGGCCTGGATCCGGGAAGCCACGACCGTGCGCCCGGAGCAGCCGTACCTGGCGCCGCGCACCGCGACGCGGTTCTTCGGCTACGGCTATCAGACCTGGATCTTCCCGGACGAGCCTGGGATGTTCGCGTTCCTCGGCATTCGGGGGCAGACGATCTACGTCGATCCGTCCCGGCGGCTGGTCATGGTTCACACCGCCGTGCGCAAGCTGCCGGTCGATCCGGCCAACGCGGAGACGATCGCGCTCTGGCGCGGCGTCGTGCGCGACCTCGGCCGCTGACGCGCGGCGCGTGGCCGTCGGCGGAGATTCGCGTGTAGCGCATCGCCTTCTCTCCTCTCGGGCTCGGCGTCACGGCTTCAGCCGAACGTCCTCGTACGGCGCCGAATACGGGAAGGCGGGGATCAGGGTGAGGGCTGCCTCCTGCATTCTCGGTCCCACGCCTCGAATGAATCCATTCTCCCAGATCGGAGCGAATATCACGCGCTCGTGCAGGATCCGCTGGATCTGGTGGAGCAGCTCTTCGCGCTTCTTCCGGTCGAGCTCTCTGGCCTGGCGCTGGAAGAGATCCTCGACCTCCGGAAGGACGCCATACGCGTACCGGCCATCTTTCGTGGCGAGGCCCTCGATGCGCGTGGCCGCGTTGCCGCCGGCGCCCTGCACGCCCAGCACGATGCCGCGGATCTTCTTCTCCGCCCAGGTCGCCAGGAACGCGGCGCGCTCCATCGTTCTCACGCGCGTGCGGATGCCGATCGCGCCGAGGTGACCGGCGACCGCCTCCGCCATCGAGAAATATGGCGGGTTGGGCGTAAGGTCGCCGGCGTCGAAGCCGTTCGGGTAGCCGGCCTCCACCATGAGCTGCTTGGCGCGCTTCGGGTCGTAGGGATGCGGATCGATCGGCAGCGCGAACTCCATGTGCCGCGGCACAATGTTCCCGGTGATGCCCGCGAAGCCGAGCTGCTCGGCCTCGTTCAGGGTCTTGCGGTCGATCGCGAGGCTCGCGGGGAGGCGAACACGGTGGTCGTGCCAGGGCGACTTCGGGTCCCACTGCTCGGTGAAGTCCAGGAAGAACACCGCGTTGCTCCGCACCGCGGTGAGTTTGAGCCCGGGTGTGCGCTGGATCTCTTCCGCCACGGGACCGCCCAGGAAGTACACCACGTCAGCCTCACCACGCTTGAGCGCGGCGGCGCGCGTTGTCTCGTCCGGGACGCTCTTGAAGATCAGCCGCTTGACGCTCGGCGTCTTGCGCCAGTAGCCCTCGAACGCCTCGACGACGATCTCGATTCCGGGCGTGGAGCTGACGTACCGGTAGGGGCCCGCGCCGATCGGCGCCTTCTTGAACCCGTCGTCCCCGACCTTCTCGACGTACTTCTTCGGGACGACCCAGCCCGCCCCGGTCGCGGTGGTCCCATAGAACGTCATGAAGTCCGGCCACGGCTCTCTGAGCACGAACTTCACCCGGCGCGCGTCGACGATCTGGACCTCCTTGACCTTCTCCTTGAGGAGCTTCGCCGCGCCGCCCTTGTAGCGCTCGAACGAGAACTTGACGTCGTCGGGCGTCACCGGGTCGCCGTTGTGGAACTTGATGTTCTGACGCAGGAGGAAGGTGTAGCCGAGGCCGTCCGGCGACATCGTCCAGG
>QHSM01000372.1 GCA_003221595.1 Candidatus Rokuibacteriota bacterium
GGTCGGCGGCGACGACTTCACCGTGCGCGGCGGCTCGGCCGACGCGACCATCAAGGGCAAGCACAACATGTGCGAGCGGATGGCGCACGAGCTGAGGCTGCCGCTGATCCGCCTCGTCGAAGGCTCCGGCGGCGGCGGCTCGGTCAAGACCATCGAGACGACGGGCCGGGCCAACGTTCCGGCCGTCGACGGCTGGGAGCTGGTCGTCAACAACATGGGCACCGTCCCGCGCGTGGCGCTCGGCCTCGGCTCGGTCGCGGGCCTCGGCGCGGCGCACCTCGCGGCCGCGCACTACTCCGTGATGATCAAGGACAAGTCCGCGCTCTTCGTCGCCGGGCCGCCGGTCGTCGAGCGCCTGGGCCAGAAGCTCACCAAGAACGAGCTCGGCGGCTGGGAAATCCAGCTCAAGGCGGGCGCGGTCGACCACGCCGTCGACACCGAGGAGGACGCCTTCGCCTGCGCCCGGCGATTCCTCTCCTACCTGCCGTCGTCGATCGACGATCTGCCGCCCCGCGGACCGCAGACCGACGCCACCGATCGCCGCGAGCCCTGGCTCTTCGAGGCGATTCCCCACGACGTCCGCAAGCCGTACAAGATGCGGGCGATCGTCGAAGCGGTCGTGGACCGGGGCTCCTTCCTCGAGGTGGCGCCCCTCTACGGCCGCTCGGTCATCACGGGGCTCGCGCGCCTCGACGGCTGGCCGGTGGCGCTGATGGCGAGCGATCCCTTCTTCTACGGCGGCGCCTGGACGGCCGACACGTGCCAGAAGGTCGAGCGCTTCGTGGACACCGCGCAGACCTTTCACCTGCCGATCGTCTATCTCGTCGACTGTCCCGGCTTCCTCATCGGCAAGGATGCCGAGCAGACCGGCACCATCAAGCAGGGCGTGCGCGCGATGTCGGCGATCTGGCAGACGACGACTCCCTGGTGCGCGATGATCGTCAGGAACGTTTTCGGCGTCGCCGGCGCCGCCCACCGCAACGGCAGCCGCTACTGCACGCGCTACGCCTGGCCCTCCGGCCGCTGGGGCTCGCTGCCGCTCGAGGGCGGAATCGAGGCCGCGTACCGGGCGGATCTCGACGCGGCGCCGGATCGCGAGGCGAAGATGGCCGAGATCGAGGAGCGCCTGACCAAGCTCCGCTCGCCGTTCCGCTCGGCCGAGACGTTCTGGATCGAGGAGATCATCGATCCGCGCGACACGCGGCCGCTCCTCTGCGAGTTCGCCAACCTCACGGCGCCGCTCAGACGGCCGGGGCCCTCCCTCCACCACATGCGCGGGTAGGAGAACGGCCGGCTCGATGGCGCGCACGAGACGCCGCACGCGCACGCTCGACCCGTCGTACAGGCGCATCCTCTGCATCTCGGCGCATCCGGACGACAACGAGTTCACGATCGCCGGGAGCGTCGGCCACTGGGCTCGCGAAGGAAGGGACGTGGTGTTCTGTCTGGTCACGACCGGTGGCGCCGGCACCAACGAGCACACGCGCGATCACACCGGGCTGGTGCCCATCCGCGAGCGCGAGTCGTGGGACGCGGCGAAGATCCTCGGCGTCAAGGACCTCGTCTTCCTCGGCTACGAGGACGGGGCCCTCGAGCCGACCCTGGCGATGCGGCGCGATCTGACCCGCGTCATCCGCCGCTGCCGGCCCGACGTCGTCGTGTCCGGCGACCCGACGGTGCGCTGGTACGGCAGCGAATACCTCAACCATCCGGATCATCGCGCCGTCGCCAGCGCGGCGCTCGACGCGGTCTTTCCGTCCGCGGAGACGCGGGCCATCTTCCGCGAGCTCCTGGACGAGGGGCTCGAGCCCCACAAGGTGAAGCAAGTGCTCATGACTGGCTCGCTCCAACCCGACACCTGGTTCGACATCGGCGACACCCTCGCGCTCAAGTGCGCGGCGCTCCACGCCCACGTCTCGCAGGTGGGCCCGGGCAAGCGGATCGACGGTATGCTCCGCGCCTGGGCGCGCCGCGATGGAAAGCGGGCGGGCGTGAAGTACGCCGAGGCCTTTCGCCGCTTCGTCCTCGACCGTGGCTAAACCCGGGGCCGGACTGATGCTGGCGGGGTCCATCGTGACCTTCTCCGGCCTGTGCATCGTGCTGGTCCGGATATTCGGCGTGCCCGACTGGGGCGTCCTGCTGGTGGCCGGGGTCGGTCTCATCGTGCTCGGCCTCATCCGCCGATTCACCAACGGCCCCGACAGCCGCTGACCGCGCGGCGCGCTACCGGGCCTCGACGATCTTGTGGCGCTGCGCGCCGAGGCCGGTGATCCCCATCTCGACGACGTCCCCGGGCACCAGGTACTTCGGCGGCTTCGCGCCGTGCCCCACGCCGGCCGGCGTGCCCGTGGAGATCACGTCGCCGGCGCGCAGCGACATGAATCGGCTCACGTAGGCGATCAGGGCCGCGACCGAGAAGATCATCTTCGCGGTGTTGCCGTCCTGGCGCCGCTCGCCGTTGACCGTCGTCCACAGCGCCAGCCGCTGCGGGTCGCCGACCTCGTCGGCCGTGACCAGCCACGGGCCCGTGGGACCGAACGTGTCGGCGCTCTTGCCCTTCGTGGTGGTGCCCCCGTGCTCCATCTGGAACGCGCGCTCGGAGACGTCGTTGACGAGGCAGTAGCCGGCGACGTACCCGAGCGCGTTGGCCTCCTCGACGTAGCGCGCGTCGCGGCCCATCACGACGCCGAGCTCGACTTCGTAGTCGAGCTTCACCGCGCCTCGCGGGCGCACGATCGGATCGTCGGGGCCGCAGATCGCGCTCGGCGCCTTGATGAACAGGGTGGGCTCCCTGGGGAGCGCCATGCCGACCTCGGCCGCGTGGTCGGTGTAGTTGAGCCCGATGCAAACCATCTTGCCGATGGAGCCCAGCGGGCAGCCCAGCCGCGGTCGGCCGCGCACGAGGGGCAGGCGGGCCAGCTTGGCGGCGCGCAGGCGGCGCAAGGCCGCCGGCCCGAGCGCGGCCGGCGTCACGTCCTTGATGACGCGCGAGAGGTCGCGGAGCTTGCCGTCGGCGTCGATGACCCCGGGGCGCTCGGCCCCGGCCCGTCCAAAGCGCACGAGCTTCATGTCAGGGTTCCTCAGGCGTACCGGACGCCGATGATCTCGCCGACCAGCGCGGGACGCTCCTGCCCCTCGATCTCGACGGTCATCTCGGAGCTGACGCGCACGCCGTTGCCCGCCACCTCCTCGGCGCCGGTGATGCGCTGGCGCACGCGGATGCGCGAGCCGGCCTGGACCGGCGAGATGAAGCGGACCTTGTTCGAGCCGTAGTTGATGCCCCGGCTGCGCTTTTCGACCTCCAGCAGCGTGGAGGCCATCCGGGGAACGAGCGACAGCGTGAGATAGCCGTGGGCGATCGTCTTGCCCCCGGGCATCTCGCGCTTGGCCCGCTCGACGTCGACGTGGATCCACTGATGGTCGCCGGTGGCGTCGGCGAACTTGTCGATCATCGCCTGGTCGACCGTGACCCACTCCGAGGGTCCCAGCTCGCGCCCGACGAGCTTCAAGAGGTCCTTGGGATACTCCACCGTGAGCTTGGCCATCTCCGTCCTCCTAGATTATTGCCGGCGGCGCGCACTGCGGATTATTGCCGCGCCTCGGCCGGCGGGGCGGCCCAGGCCGCCTCGCGCGTGTGGCGCGCCTCGAATTCGGCGATCTGCGCCTCGTACCCGAGCGTCAGCCCGATCTCGTCCCGGCCGCTGAGGAGCATCTCCTTGCGAAACAGGTCGACGTCGAAGCGATGGCGAGCGCCGTCGGGCGCCGTCACCGTTTGCGCCGCGAGGTCGACCGTGATCGAGCGGCCCGGCTGCGCGTGAAGCTGACCGCGCAGATCGGCGACGACATCGCCGGGCAGGATCACCGGCAGCAGGCCGTTCTTGAAGCAGTTCTGGTGAAAGATGTCGCCCAGGCTCGGCGCGATCACCGAGCGGACGCCGTAGGCGGCCAGCGCCCACACCGCCGCCTCGCGCGAGGAGCCGCAGCCGAAGTTCTCGGCGGCGACGACGATCCTCGCCCCGCGAAACGGGGGCTGGTTCAGGACGAACTCCGTCCTCTCCGACCCGTCCGCGTTGAAGCGCACGTCGTGGAACAGGAAGCTCGCGTACTCGGGCACGTTCCGGTCCTTGCGCAGGAAGCGCGCGGGAATCACCCGGTCCGTGTCGACGTTCGGCAGGTCGATCGGCACGGCGGCGGCGGTGACGCGCGTGAAGGGCTGCATCGCTACACGCCGAGCGTGCGGACGTCGGTGAGCCGACCGGTCACCGCCGCGGCGGCGGCCATGGCCGGCGACATCAGGTGCGTGCGCGCGCCCTGGCCCTGGCGCCCCTCGAAATTGCGGTTCGACGTGGACGCCACCCGCTCGCCCGCGCCGGCGGTGTCGCCGTTCATCCCGACGCACATCGAGCAGCCGGCTTCGCGCCACTCGAATCCGGCGTCGAGAAAGACGCGGTCGAGCCCTTCAGCCTCCGCAGCGCGCTTGATGAGCCCCGAGCCGGGCACGACCCACGCCGGCACCACCGCGCGGCGCCCCTTCACCACGCGCGCCGCGGTCCGCAGATCGTCGAGCCGGCTGTTGGTGCACGAGCCGATGAACACGCGATCCACGGCGATCTCACCCAGCGGCGTCCCCGGACGGAGGCCCATGTAGGCGAGCGCGCGCGCCATGCTCTCGCGGCGCCCGGCGTCTCCGACGGCCGCCGGGTCGGGCACGCGACCCGTGATGGGCAGGGCGTCCTGGGGGCTGGTGCCCCAGGTGACGGTCGGCGCGATGTCGGCCGCGGTGAGCGTGACCTCGCGATCGAAGACCGCGCCGGGGTCGGTGGGCAAGGCCTTCCAGGACGCGAGCGCCTGCGCCCAGGCTTCGCCGCGCGGGGCGAACGGCCTTCCTTCGATGAACGCGAAGGTCGTCTCGTCCGGCCCGATCATGCCGGCGCGCGCGCCCGCCTCGATCGACATGTTGCAGACGGTCATGCGCTCGTCCATGGACATGGCGCGGATCGCCGAGCCCGCGTACTCGATGGCGTGCCGCACGCCGCCGCCGGCGCCGATCGTCGCGATGATCGCCAGGATCACGTCCTTGGCCGAGACGCCGGTGGTCAGGCGCCCCTCCACCGAGATGCGCATGGTGAGAGGCTTCTTCTGCCAGAGGGTCTGGGTCGCCAGGACGTGCTCGACCTCGCTCGAGCCGATCCCGAACGCGAGCGCGCCGAACGCGCCGTGGGTCGCCGTGTGCGAGTCGCCGCAGACCAGCGTGATGCCGGGAACCGTCAGCCCCTGCTCCGGTCCGATGACGTGCACGATCCCCCGGCGGAGGTCGCCCACGCCGAAGTGGACGATACGCTGGTCGGCGGTGTAGCGTGCGAGCGATTCGACCATGGCGCGCCCCTCGGCGTCGGGGGCGGGCGACGCCGGCGAGGTGGGGACGTAGT
>QHSM01000373.1 GCA_003221595.1 Candidatus Rokuibacteriota bacterium
TGCGAGGCCACGGTGCCCAAGCTCACGGTGATCACCCGCAAGGCCTACGGCGGCGCATACTGCGTCATGTCGTCCAAGCACATCCGCGGCGATGCGAACTTCGCCTATCCCACGGCGGAGATCGCCGTCATGGGACCCGAAGGGGCCGTCAACATCCTCTATCGGCGGGAGATGGAGCGGGCGGAGAATCCGGCCGCCCTCCGCGAGGACAAGACGCGCGAGTACCGCGAGATGCTCGCGACCCCGTATGCGGCCGCCGAGCGGGGCTACATCGACGAGGTGATCGAGCCCCGCGACACGCGGGCGCGACTCTGCGCGGCCCTCGAGTTGACGCGGACCAAGCGCGATACCAACCCGCCCAAGAAGCACGGCAACCTCCCGCTATGATGGCAGGGCGAGCCGCAGCCGCAGGCGAGGCGAGTCTATGACAGAGCCCGGGCGCGAGTTCAGGACGTCCTGGGGTACTCCGCTGAAGCCCGTCTACGGGCCCGAGGACGCCCCGGTCGAGCGTCTGGCCCAGGATCTGGGCAAGCCGGGTGAGTTTCCGTTCACTCGCGGGGTCCACCCGGAAATGCACCGCAAGCGCCTCTGGACGATGCGGCAGTATGCGGGCTTCGGCTCCGCCGCGGAGACGAACAAGCGCTACCGGTTCCTCCTGGAGCAGGGCCAGACCGGCCTCTCGGTCGCGTTCGATCTGCCGACCCAGATGGGCTACGACCCGGACGCGTCCATGGCGCGCGGCGAGGCGGGCAAGGTGGGTGTGTCGATCGCCTCGCTCGAGGACATGCAGGATCTCTTCGAGGGCATTCCGCTCGACCGCGTGTCGACCTCGATGACGATCAACGCCACCGCGGCGATCCTCCTGGCGCTGTACGTGGCGACCGCGAGCCGCCAGGGCGTCCCGGCGGAGCGTCTCAGCGGGACGGTGCAGAATGACATCCTGAAGGAGTACATCGCGCGGGGCACCTACATCTTCCCGCCCGGCCCCTCGATGCGCCTGGTCACCGACACTTTCGCGTACTGCCGGGACCGGGTCCCGCGCTGGAACACGATCTCGATCTCCGGCTACCACATGCGCGAAGCCGGCTGCACCGCGGTGCAGGAGGTGGCCTTCACGCTGGCGAACGGGATCGCGTACGTGCAGGCGGCGCTGGACGCCGGCCTCGCCGTCGACCACTTCGCTCCGCAGCTGTCGTTCTTCTTCAACGCGCACAACGACCTCATCGAGGAGGTCGCCAAGTTCCGCGCGGCGCGGCGCCTGTGGGCGCGGATCATGCGCGAGCGCTTTCACGCGCGCGACCCGCGCGCCCTGGCGCTCCGATTCCACGCCCAGACGGCCGGCAGCATGCTCACCGCGCAGCAGCCCGAGAACAACATCGTCCGGGTTGCCGTCCAGGCGCTCGCCGCGGTGCTCGGCGGCTGCCAGTCGCTGCACACGAACTCGATGGACGAGGCGCTCGCGCTGCCCACCGAGCGCGCCGTCCGGATCGCGCTGCGGACGCAGCAGATCCTCGCGCACGAGTCGGGGGTGGCCGCGGTCGCCGATCCGCTCGGCGGCGCTTTCGCCGTCGAGCGCCTCACCGGCGAGATCGAGGAGGCGGCGCGCGTCTACATCCAGAAGATCGACGACCTGGGCGGCGCGGTCGCCGCCATCTCGTTCATGCAGCGCGAGGTCCAGGAGGCGGCCTACCACTATCAGCGCGAGATCGAGGATCACGCTCGGATCGTCGTCGGCGTCAACGAGTTCGTCACGGACGAGCCGCCGCCCGCCAACCTCTTCCAGGTAGACGCGACCGTCGGCCCGGCGCTCGCCGAGCGCGTAGCCCGTACACGCGCCGCCCGCGATCGCGCGGCGGTCGGGCGGGCGCTCGACGCGCTCGAGAGCGGGGCGCGCGGCCGTGCCAACCTGCTGCCGCTGCTGGTGACCGCGGTCGAGGCCGGCGTCACGCTCGGCGAGATCTGCGACCGCCTGCGCGGTGTCTTCGGCGTCCACCAGCCCTCGGTCGCGATTTGAGCCGCCGGGTCCGCGTGGTCGGCGGCCTGGTTGCCCTCGGCGTGCTCGCGTGGTGCTCGAGCGCCGTCGCGGGAATGGCGGACCGCATCGGGGCGACCTTCGGGCTCATGTCGGAGGACTTCATCCGGGCGTTCAATCCGCTCGAGGCGCTCGTGGTCGGCTTCGAGGGGGGCGCGCTCTACCTGGACATCGGCCAGGGCGGCGGGGCGCAGGCCGGGCAGGAATTCACGATCTTCCGCAAGGGAGAGGAGTTCCACCATCCGATCACCCGGAAGATCCTCGGCCGGTACGAGGAGGTTCTCGGATACGCGCAGGTCCGAACCGTGTATCCCCGCTTCGCGGAGGCGGTGTTCGTCGCCATCGAGGGCAAGCCGGTGCCGCAGCCGGACGACGGCGTGCGGATCACGCGGGGGCGGATCAAGGCGGCGATCACGCCCGTGCTCGACCTGACCCAGTCCCCGACGCCGCCGGACCTGCGCCGGGTCGCGTACCTCCTGGCGATCGTCCTCGAGCGCTCGAAGCGCTTCCAGGTGACCGATCCCCTGACGGTCTCGGATCTCTTCGCCCACGGCGGCGCGTACGTCCAGGAGATCCTGGCCCTGCCGGAGCGCGCCGTCCGCATCTCGAAGAAATTCGACGTGTCGGGATGGATCGTGCCCGTCCTGCTCGAGCGGCGCGGCGTCGTCTACCTCGACGTGACGTGGATCTCCGCCGTGACGGGCACCGCGCTCTTCTCGCGCCGCGAGCCCCTCCTGCCGCCCGCCGCCGCGGAGGAGCAGCGTTTCCCGTGGGAGCCGCCGAGTGAAGACTGATGTCTTGCTGGGGGGTTCCTGTTATGGTATGGCCGGCGTGACAACTCTGCGGCTTCTCGCGCTGGTCGGCGTGCTCCTCGCGACTTTTGGCTGCTCGACGATGCGCAACGTGCTGGGACTTCCGAACACCGGCGATCCATCGGTCACGATCAAGCCGGCGGAGACGCGGTGGCTCCTGATCAAGAATCCGCGATTCGGCGACGTGCCGAGCGAGCCCGAGTACGTCTGGGTCGAAGAGGACAAGATCCCGATCACCTTCACTACGCTCGTGCGCGGCAAGGGCGCGATCATCGCGACGCCGGAGATCGTCACCAAATACGGCGCGCCGCCCGGCGGCGGGAAGATCAGCACGCGCCAGCGCATGCCGGAGCACGCGGCCTCCACGACCTTCACCTCCGCCGCGGCCCCGCCCACGAAGGCGCCCGCCGGGCTCGGCGCCTCCGCGGCCCCGCCGCCCGTGCCCAACGGCAAGGCGCCGGAGGGCCCGAAGCGCGGACTGGTCGTCTACGTTGACACGACACGCATCGTGATCGACCTCACGGCCGCCGACGGGATTCGCCCGGGGACGATCGTGAGTCTCCGCCGCGACGCCATTCCGATCGTGCACCCGGTGACCGGCGAGATGCTCGGGGAGCTCGATGAGGAGGTCGCGACGGCGCGCGTCACCGAGACGCGCGAGAAATTCTCGGTCGCGGACGTCCAGACACGGGCGCCCGGCGTACGCATCCAGGTCAAGGATCGCGTCGTCCCCAAGTAGCCCGCCGGTGCCCACTCCCACTCTCGAACGGGTCCTGAAGGAGCGCGTCGCGAGCCTGGTCGGCGACGACCTGGAGCTGGTCGAGGCCGAAATCAACCGCGAGCTCGCCTCGCCCGTCGCGCTGATCCGGGAGATGGGCGGCTACATCGCCGGCGCCGGCGGCAAGCGCCTGCGCCCGATGCTGCTCCTGCTGGCGGCGCGGCTGGCCGGCTACCGGGGACCGCGGAGCGCCCGACTGGCCTGCGTGGTCGAGCTGCTCCACACCGCCACCCTCATTCACGACGACGTCGTCGACCGGGCCCCGCTTCGCCGGGGACGGCCGTCGGCGAACGCGCAGTGGGGCGACGACGCCGCCGTCCTGGTCGGCGACCACCTCTATTCGAAGTCGTTCGCGATGCTGGTCCGGGACAACGACCACGCCGTGATGGAGGCCCTGGCACGCTCGACCGTCTCGATGACGGAAGCCGAGGTGTTCCAGCTCGAGCTCAAGCGCAGCGGGGTCACCACCGAGGCCGACTACGTCCGGGTCATCACAAAAAAGACCGCCTCGTTCATGGCGGCGTGCTGCAGCATCGGCGGCCTGCTCGGCGGACTTTCGCCCACGCGGATCGACGCGCTCACGCAGTATGGGCTGGACATCGGCATCGCCTTCCAGATCTCCGACGACTCGCTCGACTTCGTCGCCAACCAGGACCGCTTCGGCAAGGCCATCGGGGCCGACCTGCGGGAAGGGAAGCGGACGCTGCCGCTCATCGCCATGCTGGCGCGGGCGACGCCGGCCGACGCGGCGCGCATCCAGGGCCTCCTCAAGCGCCCTGCCCTCGACGCCGAGGAGGTCGACGAGATCCGGCGGTGCGTCGTGGACCACGGCGGCGCCAAGTACGCGCTGGCCCGGGCGCACGAGTACGCGCAGGCCGCGAAGGCCGATCTCGCCGTCTTTCCGCCCTCGGAGGAGCGCGACACGCTGACGCTGATCGCCGACTTCGTGGTCGATCGCGACCGTTGACGTGGCGGTCATCACGCTGACGACCGACTTCGGCACGCGCGACACCTACGTGGCCGAGATGAAGGCGGCCATCCTCTCCATCACCCCCGACGTCCACATCGTCGACATCACGCACGAGGTCGCTCCGCACGACGTCCTGGAAGGGGCCCTGGCGCTCGAGGCCGCCGCGCCGTGGTTCCCGCGCGCCACGGTTCACGTGGCCGTCGTCGATCCCGGCGTCGGCACGGCGCGCCGCGGTCTCGTGGTGGCGGCG
Organism: Candidatus Rokuibacteriota bacterium; assembly: GCA_003221595.1. Classification (GTDB taxonomy): domain Bacteria; phylum Methylomirabilota; class Methylomirabilia; order Rokubacteriales; family CSP1-6; genus AR31. The sequence goes on from QHSM01000373.1 coordinate 4,843, forward strand.
GGGGACCAGGTGTTCGTCGGGCCCGACAACGGGCTGTTCACGCCGTTCCTGGGCGCTTCGCCGTGGCGCGCCTTCGAGCTCACGGAGACGGCGTTCCGCGGAGCGACCGTGAGCCCTACGTTCCACGGGCGGGACGTCTTCGCGCCGGCCGCCGCCCACGTCGCCCGCGGGCTTTCCACGGAGCGGCTCGGTCCGCGCGTGACCGATCCGGTCCTTCTGGCGTGGCCCAGGCCTCGCGTGGCCGGGAGCCGGATCGGCGGCGCCGTCGTTCACGTCGACCGCTTCGGCAACCTCGTCACCTCGATTCCGGGGGACGCGCTGGCGTCGCTCGGATCGAGCCTGACCGTTCGGGTAGGCGCGCGGAGTCTCCCCCTCGTGCGCACCTATGGAGAGCTCGCGCGCGGACGCCCGGGCGCCCTCGTTGGCTCTCGCAATCGTCTGGAAATCGCCGTGAACGCGGGGAGCGCCGCCGCCGTGCTCGGCGCCGGGCGCGGGACGTCGGTCGTCGTCA
>QHSM01000375.1 GCA_003221595.1 Candidatus Rokuibacteriota bacterium
GCGGCGACTATCCGCTGGAGCTCCGGCGCGCGCTCGATCTGCTCGACTACGCGGGCTGGCGCAAGCGCCAGCCCGCGCTGCGCGCGCAGGGCCGCCGGGTCGGTCTCGGCATCGCCGGCTACCTGGAAGCGGGCGGCAGCGTCCGCCCCGGCGAGTGGGCCACGGTGAAGATCGACGAGCACGGCCACGTCGAGGTGCTCATCGGCGTCTCCGGCTCGGGCCAGGGACACGAGACCGTCTTCGCCCAGGTCTGCGCCGAGTATCTCGGCGCGACGTTCGACGACATCCGTGTGCGCGGCGGCGACACGACGCTGGTCCCGTACGGCTACGGAACCGGCGCGAGCCGCGTCGCCGTCAACACCGGCAACGCGGTGGCGGTGGCCGCGACGGCGGTGAAGGAGAAGGCGGTCAGCGTGGCCGCGGGGCTCCTGGAGTGCGCGCCCGACGACGTGCGGATCGAGGAATCGCGCGCGTTCGTGGTGGGCGCCCCCGCGCGGACGATTCCGCTCGGCCAGCTGGCGCGCGTGGCGCTCCGCGAGCGGAGCCTGGTGGAGCAGGGCGGCCCCGGGCTCTGGGCCACGAAGTTCTACGCGCCGCCGACGGTCACCTGGTCGAGCGGCGTGCACGCGGCCGTCGTCGAGGTCGACGTGGAGACCGGGCGGGTGGCGATCGTCCGCTACGTCATCGTGCACGACTGCGGCCGTCAGCTTCATCCCGTGATCGTCGACGGGCAGATCGTGGGCGGCTTCGCCCAGGGGCTCGGGGTGGTCCTGGGCGAGCACGTCGTGTACGGCGCCGACGGCCAGCTCCTGACGAGCACGCTGATGGACTACCCCCTGCCGCGGGCCGCGGACATGCCTCCGCTCGTGATGGAGCATCTTCACTTCACGACCGACCACAACCCGCTCGGCGTCCGCGGCGTCGGTGAGGGCGCCACCGGACCGCCGACGGCGGCGATCGCCAACGCCGTCGCCGACGCCTTCGACGGGCGGCTCGAGATCCGGAGCCCCGTCCTCACGCCCGACCGCGTGCACGCGCTGCTTCGCGAAGCCGGGTTCGCGGCGCCGATCTAGCTCGAGACACTCACGCGCAACTCCACTCGCAAACGGAGGAACCAATGGCCAGGCTGACACCGATCACCAGCAAGAACCAGGTCGCGGCGAAGGACCAGGCGATCGTCGACTCGATCGTCGCGAGCCGCGGCGCACTCCAGGGGCCGTTCACGATGTTCCTGCACAGCCCCGAGCTGGCCGGGCGGCTCGCGCACCTCGGCGCGTACGTCCGCTTCGAGGGCTCGCTCGACATGCGCGTGCGCGTGCTCGCGGCCATGACGGTCGCGCGTGAGCTCGAGGCCATGTACGTCTGGGGCGCCCAGGCCGGCGGCGCGCGAAAGCTCGGCGTGCCGGAGTCGACCATCACCGCGATCCGTGAGAATCACAGCCGCGGCATTCCACCGGAGGACGCGCAGATCGTCGAGTTCACCCGCCAGCTCATGCGCAAGCACCGGGTGGACGAGGCGACCGTGAAGGCGCTCATCGGGCGCTTCGGCAACGACGGCTTCATCCAGCTCACGGGCGCGATCGGCTACTACAGCATGCTGTCGATGACGGTCAACGCCTGCGAGCTCGAGGCGGCGCCGGGCGCCGAGGTCTTGAAGGTCTAGCGCTCAGCGGCGCGGCGGCTCGATCTTCCGGGTCACCGACTTCGAGGTACCGAAGGTCGGGATGAAGGCGGAATGCTGGCCCGGCCTGTAGAATAGCGCGGCGTGCCGGCGGAGCGCGACCGGCCTGGAGGATCTATGAGGCCATACGAGGGGATCAAGATCATCGACATCACGCACGTGCTGGCCGGGCCGTTCGCCGCGTACCAGCTGGCGCTGCTGGGCGCCGACGTCATCAAGGTCGAGCACCCCACGGAATACGACCAGAGCCGCGACTCGGGCGGCGACCGGGTCCTCAACGAGCAACGGATGGGCACCGGCTTCCTCACCCAGGCCTCGAACAAGCGCGCGATCACGCTGGACCTCAAGAACCCGAAAGGCCGCGAGATCCTCAAGAAGCTCGTGAAGGACGCCGACGTCCTGGTGGAGAACTGGCGCTCCGGCTCGTTCCCGGCCCTCGGCCTGGGCTGGGACGACCTGCGCCCGATCAACCCGCGCCTGATCTACTGCTCGATGACGGCGTTCGGTCAGGACGGTCCGCGCGGTGAGCAGACCGCGTACGACCAGCTCATCCAGGCCACCTCGGGCATGATGGCCATGACCGGCACGCCGGACGTGAACCCGATCAAGACCGGCGCGCCGGTGATCGACTACGCCACCGGGACCATGTGCGCCTTCGCGATCTCCTCGGCGCTCTTCCAGCGCGAGCGCACCGGGCGCGGCCAGTACATCGACAGCGCCATGCTCGACGTGTCGATGATGCTGATGGGCTCGCACATCACGTCGTACCTGCGCACGGGCCACGAGCCCAGGCCCAAGGGCAACCGGATGGAGCGCGCCAGCAGCCAGCTCTATCAGGCCAAGGACGCGCCGCTGATGATCGCCGCCAGCAATCGCGGCCAGCACGAGCGGCTGTTCAATGCGCTCGGCCGGCCCGACATCGCCGCGCAGTCGAGTCACGAGGAGCGCGACCGGCTGTACGAGCAGCAGACCGCGGAGCTCGACAAGATCATCGCGCAGCGCACCGCCGACGAGTGGGAGCACTATCTTCAGTCGCGTCACGTTCCCGCCGGCCGCGTGCGCCGTCTCTCCGAGTCCCTGACCGACCCCCAGCTGAAGGTCCGCGGCGTGCTGCACGAGCACGCGAAGATCGACGGCATCGAGGGGCCGGTCACCGTGCCGGTGGCGGCGTTCAAGTTCGCCGACGGCGGACCGAGCATCGAGACGCCGCCGCCGCGCCTGGGCCAGCACACCGACGAGGTGCTGGCGAGTCTCGGCTACTCGAAAGCGGAGATCGCGACGCTGCGGGCGGAGGGCGTGATCTGAGCGGCGACTACCGCAGAAGAGCAGCCACGGCGATCCGGCTGGAAGGAAAAGCGAGCGGCGCAATGACCGCCGACCGCGCCGGTACCGTGACGGACCGATAGCGCCAGCCATAGGTCGCTGACGGGTCCGGCTCCGGGTCGCGATAGACCTCGAGAACGCTGTCGACCAGGTTCACGATCCAGTAGTCGCGAATGCCAGCCCGCGCATAGAGACTGCCCTTGCGCTCGCGGTCGAAGGAGAGACTCGATTCCGCGACCTCGATGGCCAGAGCTGGGCGATCGGGGTGAGCCGCGTAATAGTCACCGGGACTCCCGGGCACCACGACGAGATCGGGCTCCGGCTCGGATTCATCGTCGAGCGACAGGGGTAACTGGATTCTCACGAGCCATCCGGCCGGCAGGGCCGCTCTCACGGCATAGTCCGCTGCGCTGATCGCGGCGGCATGGTAGGCACCGTGAGGCTCGGCGACGACCAGCTGGCCGCCGATCAGCTCGAGCGGCTCGCCCTCGAACACGCCGAGCTCCACGAGCCGGTCGTATTCCACGCGTGTCCAGTGGCGCAGCGTGAGAGGCGCTTGCTTCACGATCCTCACTGTATCCTCGCCCGCGGGGCGGGATCAACGTCGAGCTTCGTGGACGCCGAGTCGACGACCGCAGGCACGTCGACTGGACGCGCGGTATTATCCCCAGGGGCGTGAGCGACCGGCGCTCGCGCGTCACGTCCGCCATCGCCGAAAGGAGACGTCCATGGCTGCCCTGCTGCGACGCCACTCGCTGATCCTGCTCGGACTCGTCCTGATCTCGGCGGTCGCATGGTCCGTGTCGGCGCAGACGCCGTCCCGCGGCCACGGCGCCGAGGCCCGCGACATGGAATTGGTCGGCCACGACGACCTGCAGGGCCGCACGGCGTACCAGCCCACGATCCACCGGCAGAGCGGCCGCGTCATCGCCTACGTCGGCCATCACGGCGGCAAGGCGCGCAATCCCCTGACCGGGGTGGACGAGGACAACGGCACGTCGATCGTCGACGTCACGGACCCGGCGCGCCCGCGCTATCTGGTCCACATTCCCGGCGCGGTCGGCGGCCCCGAGCAGGGCGGCGCCCAGATGGCGCGCGTGTGCGATCGCCAGGGCAAGACGTACCTGCTGCGGACCTTCGGCAACTCGGTCCCCAACTCCGGCGACGAGGTCTGGGACGTGACCGATCCGGCGAAGCCGCAGAAGGCGAGCACGGTGGTCACCGGACTCACCTCGACGCACAAGAACTGGTGGGAATGCGACACGGGCATCGCGTACCTGGTCGCCGGCGATCTCGCAAAGGCCGACCCGCTGCAGGTCGGGCCCTCGGGGTGGCGCACGGGCCGCATGACGAAGATCTACGATCTCAGCGACCCCACGAAGCCGGTGTTCATCCGCGACTTCGGACTGGCCGGCCAGGAGCCCGGCTCGACGGGTCCGGTCACCATCGCCCAGGGCGCTCACGGCCCGATCGTGTCCGGCAACCGCGTCTACTTCGCGTACGGCACGAGCGCCGACGGTGCCTTGCAGATCGTCGACCGGCAGAAGCTCTTGACGGGGCCGAAGGAGCCGACGCCGGCGAACCTCAACTCACCCGAGGTCAGCCGGCTC
>QHSM01000374.1 GCA_003221595.1 Candidatus Rokuibacteriota bacterium
CTCGCGACGGGCGCATTCTCGGGCTCGACGTTCGGATCGTGAAGGACGTGGGCGCCTATCATTGCTTTTCGATCCACGAGCCGACGAACACGATCAATCACCTGCCCTCGCAGTACAAGGTCCCCGCGTTCCGCGCCGAAGGCGTCTCGGTGGTCACCAACAAGGTGCCGAGCGCGCCCTACCGTGGCGCCGGGCGCCCGGAGGCGATTCTGGTGATCGAGCGGCTCCTCGATCGGCTGGCCGCGAAGCTCGGAATCGATCCCGCCGAGGTCCGATCGAGGAACATGATCGCGCCGGCGGAGATGCCGTATCGGCCCGGGCTC
>QHSM01000376.1 GCA_003221595.1 Candidatus Rokuibacteriota bacterium
AGAGGAGGTACGCTAGGAGGAACACGACCGTCTGCGGGTAGAGGCGCACGCGGCCCAACGTGCGCGTGAGCTGGCGGAAGCCGACGGCGAGGTAATGAGTGCCCGGTCGAAGCCGCGCGGCGGGTTGACGGTTCCGGAGGCCGAACAGCGGTACGAGCGTGAAGACTGCCCACCAGGCGCCCGCTGACGCGAGGTTGATACGGACCGCGTGGCCGGCGCTCAGCCCGAGCGAAGCAGTCTGCGAGAACAGCGCGAGGTTCATGGCGAGGAGGAGCCCGCCGCCCAGATAACCGAGCGCCCATCCATACGATGACACCACGTTGCGACGGTCGGTGCTGGCGATGTCCGGTAAGAACGCGTTGTAGACGACCACCGAGGCGCCGAAGCTCAGATTGGCGATGAGGAAGAGGACGCCGCCCTGAAGGTACCGAGCGCCGTCGACGAAATAGAGCCCAAGCGTGGCGCCGGCGCCCAGGTAGGCGAAGAATCCGAGCAGCTGCTTCTTTCGGTGCGAGTAGTCGGCGACGGCACCGAGGACAGGGAGGACCAGGACTTGGGCAAGCACCGAGAGGGAGATCACGTACGGGAAGAAGGAGCCGGCGGGGATCTTGATTCCGAGGGGATGCACAAAGCCGGCGGCATCGGCAGCGGCCTTAGTGACGGTGGTCAGCCACGGTCCGAGGAAGACCGTCACGACCGTGGTGGCGAAGGCCGAGTTCGCCCAATCGTAGAAGTACCAACTCACTTGCTCCGCGCGGCTGCTCTCAGGTGCTGTCATGAACGCGCCGGGGGAGGATGACACAGGCCGCCAGCGTACGCTACTATCCGCGCCATGCCGGGCCGACTCGGTCGCAAGCAGCTCGAGCAGCTCATCCAGAAGGACGACGTCGACACCGTGCTGACCGTGTTCCCCGACACTTTCGGCCGGCTGATGGGCAAGCGCGTCGTCGGAAGCTACTTCCTCGATCACGTCGTGGACGACGGCGCCCACGCCTGCATCTACCTCTTCACCGTCGACATGGAGATGGAGCCGCTGCCGGGATTCAAGCTCACCTCGTGGGAACGCGGGTACGGGGACATGAAGCTGGTCCCCGATCTGGCGACGCTGCGGCTCATTCCGTGGCTGCCGAAGACCGCGCTGGTCTTCTGCGATGTCCATACCGAGGAGGGCGAGCCGATCGAGGAGGCGCCGCGGTGGATCCTCAAGCGGCAGATCGAGCGCGCGGCGTCGCTGGGCTACGTCGTCAAGACCGCCGCCGAGCTCGAGCTCTACTGCTTCAAGGAGTCGTTCGAGGAGGCGCGCCGCAAGCGACACCACGACCTGACGCCGGTGTCGGGCTACCTCGAGGACTACCACATCTTGCAGACCTCGAAGGAGGAGCCGCTCATCCGCGCGATCCGCAACGGCATGGAGGGCGCGGACGTCCCGGTCGAGACCTCGAAGGGGGAGTGGGGGCGCGGCCAGGAGGAGATCAACCTCCGCTACGCCGAAGCGCTCGAGATGGCGGACCGGACCGCGCTCTACAAGCACGGCGCGAAGGAGATCGCGTACCAGCACGGGTCGGCCATCACGTTCATGGCCAAGTACGACATGGCCGCGGCCGGCTCGTCGTTCCACCTGCACTCGTCGCTCTGGGACAAGACGGGCCGCAAGCCCCTGTTCGCCACCGGCGGCAAGGGATCCCGGACCGCGAGCACGACGCTGTTCGGACAGTGGCTGGCCGGCCAGCTCGCGATGGCGCGCGAGCTCGCGTACTTCTACGCGCCGGGCGTGAACTCCTACAAGCGCTATCAGTCCGGATCGTTCGCGCCCACGCGCATCGTGGCGGGGTGGGACAACCGGACGTGCGGCTTCCGGCTGTGCGGTGAAGGGGGCGGCTTCCGCGTCGAGAACCGCATTCCCGGCGCCGACGCCAATCCCTATCTCGCCTTCGCCGCGACGATCGCCGCCGGGCTCCACGGCGTCGCGGGCCGGCTGAAGGCGCCGAAGCTCTACGAGGGCAACGCGTACGCGGATGCGACGCTTCCCCAGGTGCCCAAGACCCTCCGCGAGGCGATCGCCGAGCTCGAGCGCTCGAAGGTGGCGCGGGCGGCGTTCGGCGACCGGGTGGTCGAGCACTACCTGCACACCGCGCGCCTCGAGCAAGGGGCCTTCGACCAGGTCGTCACCGACTGGGAGCTGGCGCGCAACTTCGAGAGGATCTGATGAGCGGACGCCTGGCCGGAAAGGTCGCGCTGATCACCGGCGGCGGCATGGGCATGGGGCGCGAGACGGCGGTGCTCTTCGCCGAGGAAGGGGCGCGCGTCGTGGTGGCCGACATCGACGCGGCCGCGGCGAAGGAGACGGCCGCGCGGATCGGCAAGGCCGGCGGCGAGGCCCTCGCCGTCGTCGGCGACGTCGCGCTCGAGGCCGACGTGCAGCGCATGGTCGAGGAGGGCGCCCGGCGCTTCGGTGCGCTGCACGTGCTCCACAACAACGCCGGCGTGCTGTGGAAGGACCGCGACCGCTCGGTGCTCGAGACCGACGAGCGCTGGTGGGACCGCGTGATGGCGATCAATCTCAAGTCGGTGTTCTGGGTGACCAAGCACGGCATCCCGCACCTGCGGCGCGCCGGCGGCGGCTCCATCATCAACATGGGCTCGGTCTCGGCGCTCGCCGGCTTCACGCGGGCCCAGGATGCCTACACCGCGGCGAAGGGCGCGCTCATCTCGCTGACCAAGTCGCTGGCGATCCAGTTCGCCCGCGACCAGATCCGCTGCAACGTGATCCATCCGGGCATTGTCGACACGCCGCTGCAGGCGCCGTATCTCACCGAGGCGATCCGCAAGGAGTTCGAGACCGGCATTCCGCTCGGCCGGATCGCCCAGCCGCGCGAGATCGCCTACGTCGCGCTGTTCCTCGCCAGCGACGAATCCTCGTTCATGACCGGCGCGGAGCTGGTGGTGGACGGCGGCTTTACCGCCGGATGAACGAGCGGCGGATCGAGACGGTCGCCGTCCACGCCGGAACGCGCGTCGATCCCGGGACCGGCGCCGTCACCCCCGCCATCCATCCGTCGACGACCTTCGAGCGCGACGCCGATGGCTCGTATCCGCGCGGGTTCCTGTACGCGCGTAACAGCAATCCGAACCGCGCCGCGCTCGAGGAATGCCTGGCCGCCCTCGAGGGCGGTGAGGACGCCGCGGCCTTCGCGTCGGCGTCGGCCGCCACCGCCGCGATCCTGCTCGCGCTCGAGCCCGGGAACCACGTCGTCGCGCCGATGGACGCCTATCACGGGACCTCGCGCCTCCTGCGCGAGACGTTCGCCCGGTGGAAGCTCGACACCACGTTCGTCGACATGACCGACGCGGCGGCCGCGCGGGCGGCCATCCGGACGAACACGCGGCTCGTCTGGGTGGAGACGCCGTCGAACCCGCTGTGGAAGGTGACCGACATCGCGGCGATCGGCGAGATCGCCCGGCGCGCCGGCGCGCTCTACGTGTGCGACAACACCACGGCCACGCCGGTGCTCCAGGCGCCCCTCGAGCTCGGCGCCGACCTCGTGCTGCACGCGACGACGAAGTACCTGGGCGGCCACGGCGACGTGCTCGGCGGGGCCGTCGTGACCCGGACTCGCGACGCGGTCTTCGAGCGTATCCGTGCGATCCAGGCCTCGGGCGGCGCCGTGCCGTCGCCGTTCGACTGCTGGCTCGTTCGCCGCGGCATCCGCACGCTGCCGTACCGGGTGCGCGCCCACTCGGACAACGCGCTGCGGGTCGCCACGTTCCTGCACGGCCACCCACGCCTCGAGGCGGTCCATTACCCCGGGCTCCCGACGCATCCGGCCCACGACGTCGCGCGCCGTCAAATGGCGGCGTTCGGCGGGATGCTCTCGGTGCAGGTGCGCGGCGACGCGGCGCGCGCGATGGAAGTCGCGGCAAAGCTGCGCGTCTTCACGCGGGCGACGAGCTTCGGGGGGACCGAGAGCCTCGTCGAGCATCGCGCTTCGATCGAGGGCCCGGGCACCCGCACTCCGGAGAATCTCCTGCGGCTGTCGATCGGCCTCGAGCATCCGGACGACCTGATCGACGACCTCGACCAGGCGCTGGCCTGAGGGCCGGCGCTTACGACCGCTCGGGCGGTCGGGCGGCGTACTGCAGCAGCGTCATCTTCGAGATCGACTCGGTGATCTCGCCGTCGAGGGCCATGCGCACCGCTTCCGCGAGCGGGACGACCCGGCGCTCGATGAACTCGTCGTCGTCGGCGGGGAGGGGGTCGGGCGTCAGCCCGTACGCCGCGTAGCAGTACGCGACCTCGTCGAGATAGGCGTTGGACGGGTAGAAGCGCGTCAAGAAGGCGAAGCGCTCGGCGCGGTAGCCGCCCTCCTCGCGCAGCTCGCGCTGGGCCGCGGTCGCCGGGTCCTCGCCGGCCTGCGCGCCGCCTCCCGGTAGCTCCCACGAGACCGTGCCCTGCAGGTGTCGGTATTGCGCGATCAGCAGCACCCGGGCGGCGTCGACGAAGGCAAGCACGCCGACCGTGACGCCCACCGCGAGAACCGGATAGACGACCTCCTGGCCGTCCGGCAGGCGCCACGCATCCTCGCGCAGCGTCAGCTTGCCGCGCGCGTAACGGGCAGACGACGACAGGCGGGTCCAGGCTGCGTTCACGGCCCCTATGATATCGTAGGAGACGCGATGGCCCGGGAACGCCAGATCGACGCGCTCCTCAAGAAGCTCTTGCAGACGGTCGAAGTGTCCCTGGCCGCCGCCGATGCGGCGCGTGACGCGGTCCAGGAGATTCTCAGGCGCGGCGCCGATACCGGAATCTTCTTCGCCGGCAGCAAGAAGGGCGTCACCATCTCGTCGGAGCTGACCACCCAGGACAAGGAGTTTCTCCGGGCGGTGTCGATCAAGCCCGATCGCTGAGTCTCATGCGGCTGCTGCCGTTTCTCATCTTCGCGGTCGTCGCGGTCATGATCCTGCTCCCCACCCTGCGTCGGCTTCGCCTGCCCGCGCGGCCCCTGCCGACCACCGTCGGTGACGAGCTCGTCAAGGACCCGGTGTGCCAGACGTACATCGTGAAATCGCGTGCGGTCCGCCGCACGACCGCCGACGGCGTGCGCTACTTCTGCAGCGAGCAGTGCGCCCGCCTCGACATGGGCCGCTGATCCTCCCCGCGTGAGATCTCACCGCTCGGGGACGGCCGCTCCGGCGAGCCGCGCGAGAACGCCTCGCCGTCCTCCCGATCCCTGGCGCGACGCCGATGCCCAGGCGAACGTGGAGGAGATGGCGGCCGGGCTCGAGGCGCGCGGGCGCACGCCGACCCAGGCCCGGCTGCGCCGGCGCTTCCTGAGATTCGTCCCGGTCGGGCCCGGCGATCGCGTGCTGGAGGTCGGCTGCGGCACCGGGGTGGTCGTTCGCGACCTGGCCGCGCTCGTCGGCCGCCGCGGCGAGGTCGTGGGCATCGACCCGAGCCGGCTTCTCCTGGCCCGCGCGCGTCAGCTCTGCCGCGAGGCCGCGCGCCGGTCCCGCGTCGCGCTCCGGCTCGGCAACGGCGCGCAGCTGCCGTTCGCCGCCAATCGATTCGACGCCGCGCTCGCCATCACGGTCATTCT
>QHSM01000377.1 GCA_003221595.1 Candidatus Rokuibacteriota bacterium
GTGAGCCGAAGCCGAGCCCGCGAGTTCTGGTGCAGCGTCGTGTCCGAGACCGTCCAGATCCGGCTCCGGCGCCCCGGCGGCTTCGGGCGCCCGCAGGGCTACTTCGTGCAGTGCAACCAGGCCGACTGCCAGTACGTCGACGAGAACAAGCTGCCCTGTCCGCTGACCGCCACCATGTTCGCGGACGAGATCAAGGCCGCCGAGGAAGCCCGCGCGCAGCGAAGCGAGTAGCGCACCTCGGGTCGTTCGTCAGCCGACCCCGTTCAGGACGTAGTCGAACAGATCGAAGTTCCTCAAGTCGTCGGCGCGCGCGAGGCGCTCCGCGTACGCGTCGCCGAGCGGCCGATTGATCACGAAGGGCACCGTCTGCTCCGACACGCCGCCGTGCGAGCGCAGCGGCTCCTCGAGCAGCGACAGATCGTGCTCCGCGGGAGACTTCCCGAGAACCGTGTGGGTGTCGCCGATGACGATCAGGTCGCCGACGCGGTCACGGGGCAGCTCGAACCGGGCCGAGCCGGTGGCGTTGTCGTAGACCTCGGCGACGCCGGGCGTCGCCGCGAGCCGCGACGCCACCGCGGCGGCCCGGGGCGCGTCGTCCAGGTACACCGTCGCGAACGATCCCAGGGCGCCGTGATGAACGACGTACGGATCCGTGATCGGCAGGATGACCCGGGCGCGCCCGGGCCCCACGATGGCGTCGAGGAGGGGACGGAGATACACGACCCGGGGCGCGCCATCGGGGCCGGACTTGGCGTTCATGCCGTGGTCCGCCGTGATGCCCAGCACCGCGCCCGCACGATCGAAGGCGTCGAAGTAGCGGTCGAGCATCGCGTAGAACTCGGTGGCGGCCGGCGCGCCGGGCGCGTGCTTGTGCTGGACGTAGTCGGTGAGCGACAGGTACATCGCGTCCGGGCGCTGTCGCCTGAGCAGCTCGAGACCGGCCGCCAGCACGTACTCGGACAGCTCGGCGCTGTACACCGAGGGCACCGGCATCGCAACGAGGTCGGTGGCGCGCTCGATCCCGTGCTCGTCCTTGGTCGTCTGGTCGGCCCGCTCCGACGAAAAGCAGACGCCGCGCATCCCGTGGCCCAGAAGCCGCCGCAGCTTGTCCTTGGCGGTGACGACCGCCACGCGCGCCCCGGCCTGCGACAAGGCGGCCAGGAGGGTCTCGCAGCGCAGGAACTTCGGGTCGTTCATCATCACTTCCTGACCGGTCGCGGGGTCATAGAAGTAGTTGCCGGAGATCCCGTGGATCGCCGGCGGCACGCCGGTGACGATCGAGAGATTGTTCGGATTGGTGAAGCTCGGCACGACCGCTCGCGCGAGCCGGTACACGCCCTCCCGCCGGAAGCGGGCGACACCGGGCGCCGCGTGTTTCGCGAGCGCCGCGTCGAAGTACGCGGGCTCGGAGCCGTCGATGCAGACGACGACCACCGGACGGTCGGGAACCCGGTAGCGGCGGCCGTTGACGGAGACCGAGGCGACGGAGCTCATGCGCGTCACCGATACTACGGCGCGACGCGCTCCGAGAAAAGCGCTTTCGGGCCTACGCGCCGGCCGGCGTCGACGTCGCGGCGACGCCGGCGCCGCGGCGACGGACGGCGCGCCGGCCCCACGCCCACGCCCGCACGCCGAGCAGAACGGCGAGCGCGGCCGCGTACCAGTACGGGTCCCTCACCCCGACCTTGGCGAGCCAGAGATAGTGGAGCACGCCGCAGACGCCGGCCACGTAGGCCAGCCGGTGCAGACGCGTCCAGGTCCTGGCGCCGAGCCGCCGGATCATCCCCGTCGTCGAGGTGGCGGCGAGCGGGATCAGCGAGAGCAGCGCCAGCATGCCCAGCGTGATGTACGGGCGCTTGACGATGTCGGCCCCCATCCGCGCCCAGTCGAAGAAGAAGTCGAGGACGATCCACACCGAGAAGTGCAGGCACACGTACGCGAAGGCGAAGAGACCGAGCAGCCGCCGCAGCGCGATCGGCCACGAGAGACCCAACACGATGCGCAGTGGCGTCATCGCGAGCGAGGCGAGCAGGATCCGGAGAGTCCAGTCGCCGAGCGTATTGGTGACGGCGCTGATGGGATTGGCGCCCAGGTCGTCGGTCCACGCGCGGTAGGCCAGGCTCGCCAGCGGCGTGAGACACACGCCCCACACCGCGATCTTCAGCGCGATCCGCGCCCTATGCGACATCGCACGGGCGCTCGCGGCGCGACATCAGTAGAATTTCTTCAGGTCCATCCCGGTGTACAGCGAGGCGACCTGGTCCGCGTACCCGTTGAACGGCAGCGTCGCCCGCCGGCGGAACTCACCGATGCGCCGCTCGTCGGCCTGGCTCCAGCGCGGATGGCTGACCGCCGGGTTGACGTTGGAATAGAACCCGTACTCCTGCGATGCGGCCTTCTCCCACGACGTCTTGGGCTGCTCGCTCACCAGGCGGATGCGGACGATCGACTTGGCGCTCTTGAACCCGTACTTCCACGGCACCACCATCCGCACGGGCGCGCCGTTGGGGTTCGGCAGGACCTGCCCGTACATCCCGACCGTGAGCAGCGTCAGCGGATGAAGCGCCTCGTCGAGCCGGAGGCCTTCGACGTACGGCCAGTCGAGCGACGAGTAGCCGAAGAATCCCGGCTTCTGGGCCGGGAACTGGGTGGGGTCGAGCAGCGTCGTGAACTCGACGAACTTCCCCTGACCGGTCGGCTCGACGCGCTTGAGCAGCGACGCGAGCGGAAACCCGATCCACGGGATGACCATCGACCACGCCTCCACGCAGCGGAGCGAATAGACACGCTCCTCCAGCGGGAAGAGGCGAATCAGCTCGTCGACGTCGAAGGTCTTGGGCTTGTGGACCAGCCCGTCGACCTGGACCGTCCACGGGCGCGGGCGCAGCGTGTGGGCCAGACGTGAGGGATCGTCCTTGTTGACGCCGAACTCGTAGAAGTTGTTGTACGTCGTCGCGTGATCGATCTTGGTGGGCGGCTCGGTCAGGCTGAAGGCGGCGTTGCGCGCCGCGGTGAGCGCTTGCCCCTTCGGGGTCGCCGCCCCGCCCGGCGCGGGCATCAGAACCAGCGCGGCCGCGCCGGCCATCAGCTCGCGGCGACTCAGGTAGAGCTTCGGATCGGTGATCTCGCTCGCGGCGAACCGCGGAGCGCGTCGAATCAACATGGTGTCTCCTCTGTCGCGACGATCTTACTCCCGCTCCGCGAGGAGCCGCTTGATCATCGCCTCGGTGGCCTCGTAGTCACCCTCGCCGATGTGGCGGTAGCGGATGGTCCCGTTCCGGTCCACCAGGAGCGTGGTCGGCCAGGCCCGGACACCCCACCGTTTCCAGATCGTGAACTCGTTGTCCTGCACGACCGGATAGCGGACTCCGAGCTTCTTCGCGGCGGCGACGACCTGGTCGTACGGCTTCTCCCACGCGAACTCCGGGCTGTGGACACCGACGACGGTGAAGCCATCCTTCTCGTAGCGCTCGTACCAGTCCCGCACCTGCGGGATCACGTTCCGGCAGTTGATTCAGCCGAAGGTCCAGAATTCCACGAGCACCACGCGGCCCCGCAGGCCCCGCGTGGTCAAGGGTCCGCTGTTGATCCAGCGGTCCCCCGCCACTTCGGGCGCCGCAGCGCCGATGCGCAGGGCCTGGGCGCCGGCGGGCGCGGTCGCGAGGCCCGCCGCCAGGAGGGCGGTGAGGAAGAGCGCGCGACCCCTGATCTTATCGTTCAGCATGCTCGTCGTCCTCCCGGGGTGAATGTCGATCCGCTGTGGCCAGTGGCGGCCGGCCGTCGCGCGCTACGGCCGGCGGAACGCGCGGGAGATGATCTCGGTGAAACGCGCCTCGATCTCCGCCGCGACCGCCTCGGCGACTTCGGTCGCGCTCCCTGGCCGCTCCTGCACGTCGCCACGGGCCCACAGGTCGAGATAGGCGTCCTGGTCCTGAAGGCCGAGCTGCATCGCGACGGAGTCGATGAGCTGCTGGAACCGGTCGCTCAGCGGGCGGGTGACGGTTCCCGCTTCGTCGCGCGCCTCGACCATCGACGGGACGTCCTTCCAGGCGATGATCTGGTACGTGGCCACGGGGACCGGCGCTCGAAGTCAGTTGACGAGGGCGGCCCGCGGTCAGCTCCCGCCCATGAACTGGGCGAGCAGCATGATCTGGTCTCCCGGCTGCAGTGGGGAGTCGAGGGTGTGGTCGATGCCGAGCACCGCGTTGTTGACGAGGACCTCGATATGCTCGCCCAGCTCGTTGCCGTGCCAGAGGGCCCGGTGAAGCTCCGGATACCGCGCCGAGAGCCCGGTGAGCACGCTCCTGACGGTCGCGCCCGGCGTCAGCGGCTCGTCCAGGACGCGCCGCCCCGACCCGTCGCCGCCCACGAACTTCGTGATCCAGGAGGCGATCTCCACGGGGACCGTCGCGCTGGTGGTCCGGGCGCCGCTCATCAGCAGCAGGCGGTGAGCAGGCGGACCAGCTCGCTGGCGATGTCGGGACGGGCCGAGTAGTAGACGAAGCGCTCTTCCTTGCGGCTCTGGACCAGCCCGGCCCGGCGAAGCAGGTCGAGATGGTGCGAGAGCGTCGGCGCCGGGATCTCGAGCTCGGCCTGGATCTCGCCGGCGGGGACGTCGCGTCCCTGCCGAACGAGGAAGAAGAAGATCTGTAGCCGCGTCAGATGGGCCAGCGCCTTGAACGCCTCGACGTGCTCCTCACGCGCGTGCAGGCGGGCAAGCGGCAGGGTCTTCACATTTCCAAATCTATCAAACGATGAGGAGCCTCGCTAGCGGGGAGAGGCGGGCGGCTGGCCGGCGGAGCGACGGGTGCGCGCCTGATCGTTGATGAAATCGTCGCGCTTTTGCTTGAGCCGCCGGACCAGCTCCTCGTACGAGCTCGAGCGGACGATGCGATCGAACTGCGCGCGATAGTTGGCGACGAGGCTCACGTTCTCGATGAGCACGTCGTAAATCAGCCACCGCTCGCCCCGGAGGACCATCCGCGACTCGACGGGCACTTCGATCCCCGTGCGGGTCACGATACGGGCCCGGACCGCGGCCAGCTCGCCGTCGATCGACTCGCTGACGTAGCGGATTCGCTCGCCGCCGTACTCGTCCAGCCGCGCGATGTAGGTTCGCTCGAGGAGATCGGCAAAGAGCTGCGTGAACTCGTCGCGCTCGGCCGGGGTTCGCGCCTGCCAGTGGCGGGCGAGCACGCGCCGGGCCGTCTCGGTGGCGTCGAACGCCTCGTGCGCGATCTGGCGGACCGCCGCCCGG
>QHSM01000813.1:0-1095 GCA_003221595.1 Candidatus Rokuibacteriota bacterium
CGCGCGGGGGTCGAGTCGATCAGGGAGCCTGTCCGGGCGTCGTCGGGACAGTCCCGACTCTACCCATGCCCGGCATCACTCCACTCGGCGGATTGGCCTTCCCCGGTGTAGGGGTGGAGAGTTGTTCGGTTGCCTTCGAGGAACGATGCTGACTGCCTGGCGCGGAGAGCGCCGTGCCACGGCCAGCACCTGTTGCATGGCTGCTGGCCGGGCTCCCGGCCTTCCCTCCAGCGCCTTCGCCGGCGCCGTGGCCCGAGCCTTGGCCGCCGCCACCACCGTTACTAGCGGCAGCCCCTCCACCATTGCCCCCTCCATTGCCGCCGCCGCCGGCGCCACCGCCGCCACCACCCCCGCCACCCTTGGCCAACGCGGGAGCGACCGCTAGAGCACTCACTGCGATGCCAACTACGAATGCGCGGAACAGTGCCATGTCGTGCCGCCTCCTTCTGGTGACACCAGGATTCGACGTAATGCCATTTCCTGGTTCGTCGACGCTAGCAGCGCCGGCGTCGGCTCGATACGGAGCATCGCCCGTGCCACCTCGTGGTGAGCCACGCAACTGTGGGCGCCACTGGAGATTCCCGTATCGCCGGTGTTCCCCAGAATCGATCGGCCCCTTCCACTAGGAAGGAGTTTTGGGACGTTCGTGTAAAAGCGCCTCACCGGTCGACTGCGAGCGCGCTACTCTCACGCCCGAAACCCAATGAGCGACTGGTTTCCCAAGCAGACCCTGGGCTCCCTGCCCGAGCGCGCGGCCCGGCGCTGGGGAGCGCGCGAAGCCATCGTCTTCGAGGGCCGACGCTGGTCCTTCGCCGAGCTCTCGGCGGGCGTCGACCGCCTGGCCCGCGGGCTCATCAGCCTGGGCGTGGCGCCGGGCGAGAAGGTCGCGCTGTGGATGGTGAACCGGCCCGAGTTCATCGAGGCGATGTTCGCGGTGATCAAGATCGGGGCCGTGCTGGTCCCGATCAACACCCGGTTCCGGACCGACGATGTCGCCTACGTGCTCCGCCAGTCGGAAGCGTCGACGCTCATCATCGCCGAGCGCTCGGGGCCCATCGACTATCTCGGCATGGTGCGCGAGCTGGTCTCGTCCCT
>QHSM01000813.1:1109-1953 GCA_003221595.1 Candidatus Rokuibacteriota bacterium
GCGCACCGACGGTTTCCTGGCGCGGGGTGCGGGCGGCCGGCGATGCGATCGATGCGGCCGCGCTCGGGGCGCGGGCCGAGGCGGTCGATCCCGACGCCGTGGCGTTCTTCCTGTACACGTCGGGGACGACCGGGTTCCCGAAGGGCGCGATGCACGACCACGCGATCATCCGCAACGCGACCGATCGGGCCTTTCGCATGGCGATCACGCCCGCCGACGTGATCATGATGTACCTGCCGCTCTTCCATGCGTTCGGCTTCACCGAGGGTCCCCTGATGTCGATGGTGACGGGGGCGCGGCAGGTGCTCACCGAGACCTTCGACCCGGCCGAGAGCCTGGCGCTCGTCGAGCAGGAGCGCGCCACGATCCTCCACGGCTTCGACATCCACTTCAAGGAACTGATGGAGGCGCACGAGCGTTTTCCCCGCAACGTGTCGAGCGTGCGCACCGGCATCCTCGCTTCCGGCATGTCGAGCTCCGTACCAATCGCCAGGAAGGCGCGCCGGGTGCTCGGCCGCTTCCTGTCCGGCTACGGCATGAGCGAGTTCGGCGTCGGCGCCGCGCTCAGCGCGCTCGACTCGACCGAGGAGCAGTGCACCGAGGCGTCCGGCTACCCGGCGCCGGGCTACGAGATCCGGATCGTCGAGCCGCAGAGCGGCCGCGAGGAGCCGCCGAACGTGCCCGGCGAGATCCTGGTGCGCAGCTACATGACCATGCGGGGCTACTACGGCAAGCCCGCCGAGACCGCCCAGGCGCTCGATCGCGACGGCTGGGTGCACACCGGCGACATGGGCGTCATCCGGGCCGACGGCCACCTCCGCTTCATGGGCCGGTACAAGGACAT
>QHSM01000378.1 GCA_003221595.1 Candidatus Rokuibacteriota bacterium
CCGGCGCCCTCGGTGTGGTACGTGTGGATCGTCCGCCCCTTGAACGCGCGGATCGAGTCCTCGACGAACCCGCTCTCGTTGAGCGTGTCGGTGTGGATCGCGACCTGCACGTCGAGCTCCTCGGCGACGCCGAGCGCACAGTCGATCGCCGCGGGCGTCGTCCCCCAGTCTTCGTGGAGCTTGAGCCCGATGGCGCCCGCCGCGATCTGCTCGCGCAGCGGATCCGGCGCCGACGCGTTGCCCTTGCCGAGGAAGCCCAGGTTGATCGGGAACGCCTCGGCGGCCTCGAGCATCCGGTGGATGTTCCATTCGCCCGGCGTGCACGTCGTGGCGTTCGTCCCGGTCGCGGGGCCGGTGCCACCGCCGAGCAAGGTCGTGAGCCCGGCGCTGATCGCCTCGCCGACCAGCTGGGGACAGATGAAATGGATGTGCGTGTCGAGCCCGCCGGCCGTGACGATCTTCCCCTCGCCGGCGATCACCTCGGTGGAGGCGCCGACGACCATCCCGTCCGTCACGCCGGCCATCAGGTCGGGGTTGCCGGCCTTGCCGACCGCGACGATCCGGCCGTCGCGGATGCCGACGTCGGCCTTCACGATTCCCCAGTGATCGACGATCACCGCGTTGGTGATGACCACGTCGAGCACCCCCGACGCCCGGGTGGCGCGGACGGCCTGGCCCATGCCGTCGCGGATGACCTTGCCCCCGCCGAACTTCGCCTCTTCACCCGGCGTCGTGAGGTCGCGCTCGATGCGGATGAACAGCTCCGTGTCGGCCAGGCGCACCCGGTCGCCCGTGGTGGGTCCGTAGAGATCGGCATATTGCCGGCGCGTCAGCCGCAGCGTCACGACGGGCGCTCCCACGCGGCGAGCTTCGCCAGCGCCTGATCGCGGCCGCCGCCCTCGGTCAAGGCGTTCAGGCCGAAGACGCGGCGCGCGCCGGCCAGCTCGACCAGCGTCACCCGCTTCTGGTCGCCGGGCTCGAAGCGGACGGCGGTGCCGGCCGCGACGTTGAGCCGCATGCCGAACGCCTGCGCGCGGTCGAACCGCAGCGCCCGGTTGACCTCGAAGAAATGGAAGTGCGAGCCGACCTGGATGGGTCGATCCGCCGTGTTGGTCACCGTCAGCTCCACGGTCCGCCGCCCCTGGTTCGCGACGACATCCCCCTCACCCAGCACATACTCACCCGGAATCACGCCGGCCTCCTTCGCTCAGTCGCTAGCGAATCGGGTGGTGAATGGTGACGAGCTTGGTGCCGTCGGGGAAGGTGCCTTCGACCTGCACTTCGTCGATCATCTCCGGCACCCCCTCCATCACGTCGTCGCGACCGAGGACGCCGAGCCCGGCCTCCATCAGCTCCGACACGCTCCGCCCGTCGCGGATGCCCTCGAGGATCTCCGCGGTGATGAGCGCGAGCGCCTCGGGGTGGTTGAGCTTGAGACCGCGTCCGCGGCGCCGTCGTGCAAGCTCGGCCGCGGTGAAGATGAGCAGCTTCTCCTGCTCACGCGGAGTGAGGTGCATCGCTGAGCCTCCCTGATGTTCGCGCCGCGGGCCGTCGCGGGGCTGGGGTCAGACCGCCAGGTGCTGCCGGACCATCTCGACTCTCAGGTCGCCGGTGGAGCCCGCGGCGACCACCGCGCCCTTGGCCATGATCACGTACTTGTCGGCGAGACGCTCGGCGAAGTCAAGGTACTGCTCGACCAGCAGCACGGCGAGACCGAGGTCCTGCTTGATCCGGCGTAGCGCGCCCTCGATCTCGAGGATGATCGACGGCTGGATGCCCTCGGTCGGCTCGTCGAGCATGAGCAGCTTCGGTTTGGTGAGCAGAGCGCGCCCGATCGCGAGCATCTGCTGCTCGCCGCCCGAGAGAACGCCGCCCTTGCGCGCCAGCAGCGGCCGCAGGGCCGGAAACAGCTCGAGCGGCTCGTCCAGCGAGGCGGCCCGCCCGCAGCCGAGCAGCGCCATGCGGAGGTTCTCCTCCACGGTGAGGTGCGGGAAGATCTCGCGCCCCTGCGGGACGTAGCCGACACCCGCGCGCGCCCGCCGGTCGGAAGACCACGCCGTGATGTCGGTGCCGTCGAACGTCACCGACCCGCGGCGCGCCCCCAGGAGCCCGATGGCGGTCTTGAGCAGCGTCGTCTTGCCCACGCCGTTTCTCCCCATCAGGCACACGAGCTCGCCGGCGCGGACCTCGAGGTCCACGCCCCAGAGCACCTGCGACTCGCCGTAGGCGACGTCGAGGCCGCTAATGGACAGCATCGGCCGCCTCGCGCCGCCGCCCGAGATAGACCTCGAGGACGCGCGGATCGTTCTGCACCTGCTCCACCGGCCCCTCGCAGAGCACCGTGCCCAGATGGAGCACCGTCACCTTGCGCGCGATCTGCCGGACGAATTCCATGTCGTGCTCGATGACGAGCACCGACCGGTCGGCGGAGATCGACTCGAGCAGCGCGCCGGTCCGCGCGGTCTCCTCGTCGGTCATGCCGGCGACCGGCTCGTCGACCAGGAGCAGCTCGGGATCCTGCGCGATCACCATGCCGATCTCCAGCCACTGCTTCTCACCGTGCGCCAGGGCGCCGGCCAGCGCGTCCGCCTTGGCGGCGAGCTGGACGGTCTCGAGCGTCTGCGCGATGCGGTCACGCTCCTCCGCCGGGTCGTGGCGGCGGAGCGCGGCGAACACCCCCTTCGAGGGCCGGCGCAGGGACAGCTCCACGTTGTCCCACACGGTCAGGTTCACGAACACGGACGGCGTCTGGAACTTCCGGCCGACGCCGAGGCGCGCGATGTCGTTCTCGCGCAGCGGCAGCAGATCGGTCTCGTGGCCGAAAATGACACGCCCGGTCTCGGGCTTGACCCGCCCGGACACGACGTCGAGGAGCGTGGTCTTGCCGGCGCCGTTGGGGCCGATCACCACGCGCAGCTCACGGCGGTCCATGAAGAAGTTCAATCGGCTGAGCGCCTTGAAGCCGTCGTAGTTCACCGTCACGTCTTCGAGATAGATGATGCTGCCGGTGGTGGTCATTGATCGGACCGTGGAGGCCGGCTCCCACCGTGGGTGGCCCGAGAAAGATGCGGGGTTTCCAGGCTCGCCCGACCGCGGGGCCCGGCGAGGAGACGGCGGGCGCGCGCGATGAGCCGGCCCAGGGCGCCGACGACCCCGTCGGGAAAGAACAGGACGGCGCCCATGAAGAGCCCGCCCAGGAAGAGAAGCCACAGATCCGGATAGCTGGTCGTCAGCCAGCTCTGGATCCAGTTGACGCCGACGGCGCCGATGACGGATCCGTAGAGCGTGCCGCGGCCGCCGGCGGCGACCCACACCACCATCTCGATCGACGGCAGCACGCCGATCTTGGCCGGGGTGACGATGCCGACCTGCGGCGCGTAGAGGGCGCCGGCGAGGCCGGCGAGAATCGCCGACACGACGAACACGAAGAGCTTGTACGCCGCGGGCGAGTAGCCGGAGAAGAGCACGCGGGTCTCGCTGTCGCGAATGGCGACCAGCACCTTGCCGGCACGCGTGAGCGTGATCCAGCGACAGACCAGATAGGCCACGACGAGCGTCACGGCCGTGACCACGTAGAGGCCGCGCTGGGTGACGGGCTGATTCAGCGGGAAGCCGAAGATCGTCTTGAAGTCGGCGAGCCCGTTGGTGCCGCCCAGGTTCATCTCGTTGCGGTTGAACACGAGCCACACGCTGAGCGCCAGCGCCTGCGTGATGATCGAGAAGTACACGCCGCGGATCCGGCTGCGGAACGCGAGATACCCGAACGCCAGGCCGAAGAGCGCGGGTACCAGCACGATGGCGGCGAGCGTGAACGCGCCGCTCCGAAACGGCTGCCAGAAGAGCGGCAGCGCCGTGACCTGATTCCACACCATGAAGTCGGGCAGGGCGCTCTGGTACACGCTCTTGGCGCCGATCTCGAGCATGAGGTGCATGCCCATCGCGTACGCGCCGAGGCCGAAGAACACCCCGTGGCCGAGCGAGAGAACGCCGGCGTAGCCCCACAGGAGATCGAGGCCCAGCGCGAGGATCGCGTAGGCGAGGAACTTGCCGAAGAGATTCAGCGTGAAGTTCGAGACCGAGAAGGGCCCGTCGGCCGGGAGCGCGTTGCAGAGCGGCAGCACGACCACCAGGCCGAACGCCGCCAGCCCGACCGCGAGCGCCTCACGCCTCGGCATTCCGGCCCCGCGTCGCGAACAGCCCCGCCGGCCGCCGCTGGAGGAACAGGATGACGCCGACGAGAATGGCGACCTTGCCGAACACCGCGCCGAGCGCCGGCTCGATCCCCTTGGTGAGCCCGCCCAGTCCCGCCGCGGCGAGTATCGTCCCGGCGAGCTTTCCGACGCCGCCGGTGACGACCACCATGAACGAGTCCACGATGTAGTTCTGGCCGAGCGAGGGGCCGACGTTGCCGATCTGGGTGAGCGCGCAGCCGGCGAGCCCCGCCAGTCCGGCGCCGAAGGCGAACGTGGTGGCGTCCACCACGCCGGCGCGCACGCCGAGACAGGAGCTCATCGCCCGGTTCTGGGTGACCGCGCGGATCCGAAGTCCGGCGCTGGTGCGGAACAGGAGCCAGTACGTCGCCGCGACCGACACGGTCGCCAGCCCGATGATGAACACGCGGTTGTACGGAAGCGTCACGCCGACCATGACCGGAACGCCCCCGGAAAGCCACGACGGCGAGCTCACGTCCACGTTCGCGGCGCCGAACCAGAGGCGCAGTCCCTGCTGGATGATGAGCGACGCACCCCACGTGAGCAGCAGCGTCTCGAGCGGGCGTCCGTAGAGGAAGCGGATGACCCCGCGCTCGAGAACCAGCCCCACCGCCGCGGCGACCAGAAACGAGATCGGCAGCGCGGCGGCGAAGTAGAAGTCGATGCGGTCAGGCCACGCGGCGCGGAACCAGTTCTGCACCACGAACGTGGCATAGGCGCCCAGCGCCATCAGCTCGCCGTGAGCCATGTTGATCACGCCCATGAGACCGAACACGATCGCCAGGCCGAGCGCCATGAGCAGCAGGATCGAGGCGAGCGAGGCGCCCTGGAAGAGGGTCTCGACGGTCGTCGTCAAGAGGCTCCACCGCTCGAGCCGGCGGATGGCGTGCATGGCGGCCTCGCGCTCGGCCGGCGACGCGCTCGCGTCGGCGGCGAGACGGCCCAGCGCGTCGCGCGCGGCGGCCGAGTGGATCGCGCCGAGCGTGCGCGCCGCGTCGGTGCGCTCGTCGCCGCTGCCGTGCGCGAGCCGGATCAGCCCGAGCGTCTCGGTGAGCGCGTGGCGCACCCAGCGATCGGTCTCCTTCTTGAGCGCCTCCTCGATGGTCGGCACCGCAGCCGGGTCGGCCTGATTTCCGACCTTCACGGCGGCGCCCAGACGGACGGCC
>QHSM01000379.1 GCA_003221595.1 Candidatus Rokuibacteriota bacterium
AGCTTCTTCGCCAACCATCCGGCGACGCCGGAGCGCGGCAAGAACACGACGGCGGCGGCGAAGGCCCTGACGCGCGGGCCCGGGCGTCCGATCGCCGCGACGCGGCCGGCGTTTCTCGCGCGGCTCGACGGCCTCATTGTGGGCCCGGACCCGGCCAACGGTATCTTCGTGAAGAACCTCTTCCAGCATCCGGGTCTCGCTCTCGCCCTCGAGATGCCGGCCGGATGGAAGACGAAGAATACTCCGGCCGCCGCCATCGCGAGCGAGCCCTCGGGCCGCGCGGCGGTGGCGCTGCAGATGGCCGCCGAGGGCAGTGATCCCGTCGAGGGAGCGCGCCGGGACGGCCTCGAGGAGGGCGAGCTGAGCCGGCTGACTCGGACCACGATCGCGGGGCTTCCGGCGGCCCAGCTCGTCGCGCAGGACCGCGAGGCGCGCATGCACCTGACGTGGATCGCGTACCGCAACCAGGTGTTCCGCGTGTCCGGCATCGCGGCGATCCGGACCTTCGAGACCTACCGCGAGGCCTTCGCGCGGACCGCGTCCAGCTTCCGCCCGCTTCGCCGCGACGAGCGCGAGCGCATGACGGAATTGCGCCTGCGGCCGCGTCCGGCGCGCGCCGGGGAGAGCCTCGCCGCGCTCGTGACCCGCACCGGCGGGACCTGGAAGCCGGAGCAGACCGCGGTCGCCAACGGCATCGCGGTCGACGCGAATCTGGACGAGGGGTTCCCCGTGAAGGTCCCGATCCGACAGCGCCACACCGAGTGAGGCGAAGGGCTTTTTCTACCTGTAGCGCGCGCGGCGACCCGCTACGACGACGTCCAGCCGCCGCCGAGCGCGCGGTAGAGCCGCACGAGCGCCAGCAGCTCGTCGCGCTGGGACTGCGCCAGCCCAAGCTCGGCGTCGAAGAGCTGGCGCTCGGTGTCGAGGACCTCGAGATAGCTCGTGACGCCGCCCCGGTACCGGATGTTTGCCAGCCGCGCCGCGTCGCGCAGCGAGTCGACGAGCAGCCCCTGCTGGATGCGGAACTCGCGCCGCTTGCTGTGCTCGATGAGCGCGTCCGCGACCTCGCGGAAGGCCTGCTGGACGGTCTGCTCGTAGAAGATCAGCGCCCCCAGCGCCTGGGCCTCGGCCGAGTCCACGCCCGCCCCGACGCGACCCATGTTGAAGATCGGCAGGGTCAGCTGGGGCGCGATCGCCAGGATGCCCTGGGGGCCGAACCAGCTCCCGTCGATCCTGATGCCGCCGGCGCCGGCCGCGCCGGTGAGAACGACGCGCGGGAAGTAGTTGGCCTTGGCCACGCCGATACGCGCGGTGGCCGCCGCCAGCTGATTCTCGGCCTGGCGGACGTCGGGCCGGCGCTCGAGCAGGCTCGACGGTAGCCCGGCGGGCACGTTTGGAGGCGCAAGCGCCAGCTCCTCGGCCGTGGAACGGCCGCGCAGCACGGAACCGGGGTGGCGCCCGAGGAGCAGCGAGATCAGGTTCTCCGTCTGCCCGATGCGCCGTTCGACGTCGGGAATGGTCTCGGCGGCCGTGTACAGCAGCACCTCCGCCTGCCGCACGTCGATCAGCGCCGCGACGCCGCCCTCGTACCGGCGCTGCACGAGCCGCAGCGAGCCCTGCCGGGAGGCGAGCGTGCGCCGGGAAATTTCCAGCTCGAGGTCGAGCTCGCGGAGCTGGAAGTACGCGGTGGCCACGTCGCTGATCAGCGTGGACATGACGAACTGCCGCGCGTCCTCGGTGGCGAGCAGATCGCCCCGCGCGGCCTCCGTGGCACGCCGGAGACGACCCCAGAGATCGAGCTCCCAGGCGAGGTCGAGCGTGCCCACGGGACTGAACGTCGATTTGAACTGGGAGGGCGCCAGGTCGCCGAAGATCCTGGTGTAGGCCGCGCTCGCGTTTCCGGTCACGTCGGGGAACTGAAAGGAGCGGTTGATGGTGACCTGGGCCCGCGCATCGAGAACCCGCGCCGCGGCGATCCGGAGATCGTAGTTCGCGGCGAGCGCCGTGCGCAGGAGCTCCTGCAGCACCTCGTCCTGGAAGACCTCCCACCAGGCCAGGTCGGCGATCGATCTCTCGCTCGCCGGGACGTCCGGCGACTGCCCGCGGAATTCGGGCGGGACCTGAACTTCCGGGCGCTTGTAATCGGGTCCGACCGCGCACCCGGCCAGGAGCAGCGCTGCCGACAGAAGGGCGAGGCGCCTCACGCGTGCTGCCTGCCGGGCACGGGCGCGGCCGGTTGGGGCTTGGCCGCCGGCTTCTTCGCGGGAGCGCCTTTGCGTCCCAGCCCTTCGACGAAGGTGAAGTTTCCTGGGATCAGGAACACCCCGAGGGCGGTGGCGACGAGCATGCCCCAGAACACGGCCGTGCCCATGACGTTCTGGGCGCCGGCGCCGGCCCCGCTCGCCAGCATCAAAGGCACGACGCCCAGGATGAAGGCGAACGCCGTCATCAAGATCGGCCTGAAGCGGAGCCGCGCGGATTCCAGAGCGGCCTCCTCGAGCGTCAGCCCCTCTTTCTCGTGCTTGGCCTTGGCGAACTCGACGATCAGGATCGCGTTCTTCGCGGCGAGCCCGACGAGCATGATCAGGCCGATCTGCACGTAGACGTTGTTGTCGTAGCCGGTGAGCCACACCCCGAAGAAGGCGCCGAGCGCGACCAGCGGGGAGCCGAGCAGCACGGCCCACGGCAGGCGCCAGCTCTCGTACATGGCGGCCAGCAGGAGGAAGACGAACACGATCGCCAGGACGAACGTCGGCGTGGCCGGCGGTGCGATCTTCTCCTGATACGACAGCGAAGAGTAGGCGAAGCCCAGCTCCTTC
The DNA here is from genome assembly GCA_003221595.1 of Candidatus Rokuibacteriota bacterium. Lineage (GTDB taxonomy): Bacteria > Methylomirabilota > Methylomirabilia > Rokubacteriales > CSP1-6 > AR31. The sequence continues at coordinate 2,820 of QHSM01000379.1, forward strand.
GGCATGGTCTGCTTGAAGACCTCCTCGAGCGCGGCGAGCGCCTGCCCGGAGCTGACGCCCCGCGCGGGAGCGCCGTTGATCTCGACCGAGCGCAGGAGGTTGAAGCGGGTGGTGATCTCGGTTCCCGGGACCGAGCCGATGGTGACGAGCGTCGACAGCGGGATCATCGTGCCGGTCGTCTTGCTGCGCACGTAGACGTCGCCGATGTCCGACGGCTTTCGGCGGTAGTCGGCGTCGGCCTGAACGTAGACGCGATAGAGACGCCCGAACCGGTTGAAGTCGTTCACGTAGGTGCCGCCCATCGCGGCCGACATGGCCTGGAAGACCTCGTTCACGGGCACGCCGAGCGTGCGGGCTTTCTCCCGGTCGAGCTCCACCTTCACCTGGGGATAGGTGGGGTCGAACGCGGTGAAGATCGACGAGAACTCGGGCCGCTGTCGCGCCGCGTTCAGGAACGCCCGCGTCTGGGTTCCGAGCTCTTCCACGCTGAGCGTGCCGCTGCGGTCTTGCAGGAGGAAGTTGAAGCCCGACGACGCGCCGAAGCCGGAGATGGTCGGGATGTTGAACGGAAACGCGATCGCCTCGGGGATCGCGGCCAGCTCACGCTGCATCAGGCGCATGATGCCGTACACCTTCTGGGACTCGGCGTGCCGCTCCTCCCACGGCTTGAGTCGGACGAAGATGCTCCCGAAGTTCGGCTGGTAGGTGCTGGTGACGGCGCCGTACCCGCCGATCGTCTGGTACGAGTCGACGCCTTCGACCTTGGCGAGGATCGCCTCGATCTTGCGCAACACGGCGCTCGTCCGCTCGAGCGAGGCCGCGGGCGGGAGCTGCACGTTGACGCCGAACAACCCTTGATCTTCGTCGGGGATGAAGCCGGCCGGCAGCGCGCGACCGAAGAGGCCGACGCCGACGATGACCACGCCCACTAACAGGATGGTGATGATCCCGCGCCGGATGAGTAGGTGCGCGACGCTGATGTAGCCTTTCGTCGTGACGTCGAACACCCGGTTGAATCCACGGAAGAACGCCCCGAGCGGGCCCCGGGCCGGGCGCGCGGGCTTGAGGAGCATGGCCGAGAGCGCGGGCGACAGCGAGAGCGCGCTGAACGCTGAGAGCAGCACGGAGATCGCGATCGTGAGGGCAAACTGCTGGTACATCTGCCCGGTGAGGCCGCCCAGGAAGGCGACGGGGACGAATACGGCCGAGAGGATGAGCGCGATCCCGATGACCGGCGCCGACACTTCCTTCATGGCCTGCGACGTAGCGTCGCGCGGGCTCATGCCGTGCTCGATGTGGTGCATGACCGCTTCGACGACGACGATCGCGTCGTCCACCACGATGCCGATCGCCAGCACGAGGCCGAACATCGACAGCGTGTTAACGGAAAAGCTGAGCATCGGGAAGAAGATGAAGGTGCCGACGATCGAGACGGGCACCGTCAAGAGGGGGATGATGGTCGCCCGCAGATTCTGCAGGAAGATGAACACGACGAGCGTGACGAGGATCAGCGCCTCGACGAAGGTCTTCACGATCTCGTGAATCGACGCCTGGACCGCCGGCGTGGTGTCGTAGACGATCGTGTAGTCGAGATCCGGCGGGAACAGACCCTTGGCCGTGGCCATGGTCTTGTAGATCGTCTCGGCCGCCTTGAGCTGGTTCGCTCCGGGGAGCAGGTAGACGGCCATCGCGCCGGACGGCTTACCGTTCAGCCGGCCGAACGAGTTGTAGTCCTGGCTGCCGAGCTCGGCGCGCCCCACGTCCCGAATGCGCACCGGCGTGCCGGTGGCGGCCTCGCGAATGATGATGTTCTCGAATTCCTCGGTGGTCACGAGCCGGCCGGGCGCGCTCACCGTGAAGGTGAACGCCTGATCGGCCGGCGTCGGCGCCTGGCCGATCCGGCCGGCCGGGGCCTGGAGGTTCTGCTCCTTGATCGCCGCGATCACGTCGGACGGCGTCAGGCCGAGCTTGGCGAGCTTGTCGGGCCTGAGCCAGATGCGCAGGCCGTAGTCGGTGCCGCCGAAGAGGTCGACCTGGGCGATGCCCGGAATTCTCAGGATCTGGTCGCGCAGGTTGATCGAGGCGTAGTTGATCAGGAAGTTCGCGTCGTAGCTCCCGCCGGGTGAGGAGAGCGAGATCACCATGAGGATGCTCGGGCTCTGCTTCTTCACGGTGACGCCCTGGGCGACGACCTCCTGCGGCAAGCGCGCCTGCGCGGAGGAGACCCGGTTCTGGGTCAGCACGTTGGCGGTGTCCTGGTCGACGCCGACCTCGAAGTTCACGTCGAGCAGCATGCGGCCGTCGCTCGTGTTCGACGACTTCATGTAGATCATCCGGTCGACGCCGTTGACCTCCTGCTCGATCGGCGTGGCCACGGACTGCTCGACCGCCACCGCCGAGGCGCCCGGATAGTTGGCGGTCACGCGGATGGTCGGCGGCGCCAGGAACGGATACTGCTCGAAGCTGAGCCGGAGGAGCGAGTAGGTGCCCATCATGACGGTGATGATG
>QHSM01000380.1 GCA_003221595.1 Candidatus Rokuibacteriota bacterium
ACCCGCCCGGGTATGCGCCGAAGCGCCCGACCAAGATCATGGTGCCGATCCCGGCGGTGTCGCCGGATATCGGGGCGCTGGCCGACTACCTGCGCTGAGCGACGAAGGCCCGGCGAGCGCTCGCCGGGCCTTCGCGTCGAATACGATCAGCCGAAGATGAGCTTCAGCAGGATGACCAGGACCGCGGTGAGCACGAAGCCCGCCCAGAGCGTTCCCTTGACGGTGCTCAGGAGCTTCTTGCCGGCGCTCGCCTTGTCCGGAGTGGCCGGTCCGACGACGGCGTTCCCCTCGACGATGACCAGGAAGATCAGGAAGGCGATGAGCATCGCGACCTTCGCCGGCCGCGCCGTCGGCATGAAGAGAGAAGGCCAGTGGGTCGCGGCACCCATGAAGAACAGCATCGGGATCGACAGCATGGTGTTTGTGCGCGACGCGACGCCGCCGCGCGCCCCGCGGGCCGCCGCCTCGGGGATGGCCTGACCACCCTCCTTGACCCGGGCCGCCGACGCCATGACGACCTGCTGCGCCGGCCAGATGATGAACCAGACGTTGAACCACATGAGGCTGCCGAGGATGCCGCCGATCAAGATCGCCCAGCCGTATGGTTGACTGAAGAAGCCGAGGAACCCGAACTGGAACCACTTATGTAGGAGATAGAGCCAGCCGGTAATGAACGTCAGCATCGCGCCCCACCGGAACCACCAGAGCGCGCGGCTGACGAGCCCGCCGGTGATCATGCCGGTTCGCACCGGTGCCTCGGCCCCCGCGAAGAAGGGCACCTGCACGAAGTTGAAGTAGTACAACATCCCGATCCAGGTGATGCCGGCGAGAAAGTGAAACCACCGCAGCAGGAACAGTCAAGCATCCATCTTCGCCGCCTCCTCGTCGCGTGGTGGGCTACCCGTTACTCGTGGCCGTCTTCGTCCTCGGAAGCCTCCTCCTCGTCGTCATCGTCATCGTCATCGGCGAGGTCGTCGTCCAGATCGTCAAGGTCTTCGTCATCGAGGTCGTCGTCATCGAGGTCATCGTCGTCGAAGTCGTCGTCCTCGTCGAGATCGTCGTCGTCGTCCTCGTCGTCGTCCGCGCCCTCGCCGTCGTCGGTGCCGCCATCCTCGGCCGTGTCGCTACGACGAAGCTCGACATCGTCCGGCCACGCGCGCGTCCGCAACTGCATGAGAGATTCCTCCGGATGCATAGTCCGGGCGAATTATAGCAAAACATCTTCGATGTCTATTCCCGCAGAATCCACCGGTTCTGGGCTAAAATCCCTCGGAGACGCAATTCAGCTCTCCTGCTCACGGCGGTGTAGCTCAGCGGCAGAGCAGGGGTCTCATAAGCCCCGTGTCGGAGGTTCAATTCCTCCCACCGCCACCATTACTCGTCGAGGTGGAGCGCATGGCTGACATTCTCGTGCAGCACGATGGGTCGATCGCGACGGTCGTCTTCAATCGGCCGGCGACGCGCAACGCGATCAGCCTGGCGATGTGGACCGAGATCGCCCGCGTGACCGAAGGGCTGGACAAGGACGAGTCGGTCCGGGCCATCGTGTACCGCGGCGCCGGCACCGTGGCGTTCGCGTCGGGCGCCGACATCTCAGAGTTCAAGGAGCAGCGCAAGGACACCGAGAGCGCGCTCCGCTACAACGCGCAGACCGCGGCGGCCTACACGACGATCCGCGAGTGTGCCAAGCCGACCGTGGCGATGATCTTCGGCTTCTGCATGGGCGGCGCCATGGCGGTGGCGATGGCGTGCGACCTGCGCTTCGCGGCCGAGGGCTCGAAGTTCGGCATTCCGGCCGCGCGGCTCAGCATCATCTACGGCGCCGACTCGGTCGGCCAGCTCGTCGATCTGGTCGGCCCGGCCTACGCGAAGGACATCCTGTTCTCGGCGCGGACGGTCGAGGACCGAGAGGCCCTCGCCATGGGCTTCATCCAGCGCCTCGTGCCGGCCGCCGACCTCGAGCGCTACACCTACGACTACCTCCGGAAGGTCTCCGAGAACGCGCCGCTCTCGGTGCGCGGCGCGAAGGTGACGATCGAATCGTATCTGCACGGTCTCACCGACGAGCGGCGGAAGACGATCAAGGATCTGGCCGTCGAGGCCACCGAGAGCGAGGATTACAAGGAGGGAACGCGCGCGTTCCTCGAGAAGCGCGCGCCCCGCTTCCAGGGGCGCTAGCGCTCGAGGGCTCGTGCGCTTCGAGTTTCTGACGTCGACCCCGCTGTCGCCGACCGAGGGGAGCGGGACGTTCGTCGCCCTCGACGGTCTCGTCCGCGGCTTGCGCGCGCTGGGCCACACCGCAACCGTGCGGCCGCTCACCGTGCGCACGCGCTTTCACACGCTCGACCGCTGGCTCTACAACGCGCGCGTCGCCCTGCGGCCGCAGCCGGCCGACGTCACGGTGGGCGTCGATCTCGACGGATTCTTGTGGGCGCGGCGGCGCCGCGGCCCCTTCGTCGTGATGCTCAAGGGAATCATCGCCGACGAGCTGCGGAACGAGCGCGGCTGGGTGCGCGTCCTGCTCTCGGTGCAGGCGCGCTGGGAGCGGTCGAACACGGCGCGCGCCGATCGGGTCGTCGTGCCGAGCCGCTACTCGGCGTCGGTGGCCCAGGAGGTCTACGGCATCCCGCCCGCGAAGCTGGCGATCGTTCCGGAGCCGATCGATCTCACCGACTGGCGACGGCGCTTCGCCGAGGCGTCCGCCCCGAGGGCGGGCCGCCCGACGATTCTGTCGGTGGCGCGCATGTATCCGCGCAAGCGTCTCGAAGACCTGCTGCAGGCCGCGGTGCTCCTGCGCGCGCGAATCCCGGATGCGCAGATTCGCATCGTAGGAGAGGGGCCGGAGGCCGCCCGGCTGCGACTCCTCCACCGGGAGCTGCGGCTGGACGACACGGTCGTGTTCCTCGGCGAGGTGACTCGCTCGAGCCTGGCAGTGGAGTACACTATCGCCCACTGTTTCTGCCTTCCGACCGTCCAGGAAGGGTTCGGGCTGGTCTTCGCCGAAGCGATGGCGGCCGGCTTGCCCGTGGTGGCGTGTCGTGCCGCGGCCGTGCCGGAAATCGTAGAGGACGGACGAACCGGGCTCCTGGTCGGCCAGCGGAATCCCGCGGAGCTGGCGCATGCGTTGGAGACGTTGCTGGTGAACGAGAACCTCCGAACAGAGTTCGGGCGGGCGGCGACGCAGCGGATCGAGGCGTTCGATCTGCCGCGCGTGGCCGGCCGGTTCCTCGAGACCTTGCCATGACGGACGCACCTCGCGCGGCGAGCACCCGCCGCTTCACGTTCTCGGCCGGTCACCGCTACTGGGTCGAGCGCTGGTCGCCGGAGGAGAACGAGCGCTTCTTCGGCCGGCTCACGGTCCCGCACGGGCACAACTACACGCTCGACGTCACGGTGCGCGGACCCATCGACCCGGAGACCGGCATGGTCTTCGACCTCGGCGAGCTCAAGCGCATCGTCGGCGAGACCGTCGTCGACCGGTTCGATCACGCGGACCTGAACGCCGACGCTCTGTTCCGGGGCCGCGTGCCGACGACCGAGAATCTCGCGATCGTGGTGTGGGAGCTGCTGGCGCCGAAGCTCGGCGCCGACCGGCTCGCCCAGGTGCGCGTGTGGGAGGACCCGACGCTCTACGTCGACTACCGGGGACCCGATGGTTGAGCTGACGCGCGTCTATCACTTCAGCGCGGGCCACCGGCTCGAGAACCCGGCGCTCTCGGACAGGGCGAACGCGGCGCTCTACGGCCCGTGTCACCGGCCCCACGGTCACAACTATTACCTGGAAGTCACCGTGGCCGGCGTCCCCGACCAGCTGACCGGCATGTCGGTAGACCTCGGCCAGATCGACGGCGCGGTGACCGAGCGCGTGCTGAGCCGCGTGGACCATCAGACGCTCGAAGAGGTGCCGGAGCTGGCCGGCGTCGTCACGACCGGCGAGGGGCTCGCGCGCGCGTTCTGGCGCCTCCTGGCGCCGGCGGTCCCGGCCGGCGCGCTCCGGCGCGTCACGGTGGTGGAGACCGCCAAGAATCGATTCCAGTACGAAGGTGAGGCTTCGTGATGACCCAGGACGGACGGATCGCCAATCTGATCGCCGAGCTGCTCAAGGAGCTGGGCGAGGACACTGGACGCGAGGGTCTCGAAAAGACGCCCGAGCGCGTGGAGAAGGCGCTGCGGTACTTCACCTCGGGCTATAGCCAGGACGTGAAAGGGGTCCTCAACGGCGCCCTGTTCGTCGAGGACTACGACGAGATGGTGATCGTCAAGGACATCGACTTCAGCTCGATGTGCGAGCACCACCTGCTGCCCTTCGTGGGCAAGTGCCACGTCGCCTATCTGCCCAATCGCAAGATCGTCGGACTGTCCAAGATTCCGCGGCTCGTCGAGATGTTCAGCCGGCGGTTGCAAGTTCAGGAGCGGCTGACGACCCAGATCGCTAACACGCTGAACGAGGCGCTCCAGCCGCGCGGCGTGGCGGTGGTGATGGAGGCGATCCACCTGTGCATGCTCATGCGCGGCGTGGAGAAGCAGAACTCGAAGGCGATCACCTCCGCGATGCTGGGGACCTTCCGTCGGCCCGAGACGCGCGCCGAGTTCATGGAGCTGATCAAGTCGAGCCGGGGGCTCCAGATTTGAGCGCCGTGCGGGGCGCCCTCGCGGGTCAGGTCGCGATCGTCACCGGCGCCGGCCGCGGGATCGGCCACGCCGTCGCGCTGGCGCTGGCGCGCGAGGCCGCCACGGTTGTGCTGGCGGCGCGGACCCGGCAGGAGCTGGCCATGGCGGCCGCGACGATTCGCGAGAGCGGCGGCACGGCGCTCGCCATCCCCACCGACGTCACCCAGGACGGTGCGGTCGAGGCGATGGTGGAGCAGGCCATCGCCGAGTTCGGACGCGTGG